>JAZRVC010000011.1:0-8533 GCA_045598925.1 Alphaproteobacteria bacterium | reverse complement strand
TACTGTTAAAGCAAAGGTAGTCGCCCCTGCGGTATAAGAAACGGTATCCCCAAAGGTGGCACCGACCACTTTATTGCCTGTAAATTCCCCTAAATTTGGGGTGGCTTTATTGTTGCGTTGGATTTGTGCCGATACGGTCATGGCACGCATACTGGCTCCGTTTAAAATTTCATTGGCCCGATGTTTATTCATCGCCATTTTATAGCCCGCGATACCGCCCACGGATAGAACTCCGATAATTGCCAGTACCCCCAGCATTTCAACCATTGACCGACCACCTTCTGTCGTCATTCTGAAGGCGTTAGCCGAAGAATCCATGGATCCTTCGCGTCCGCTCAGGATGACGGGATTATGATATTTATTCTTTTTTATCTTTTTAGTCATATTTCACTCCTTTTGTTTATCAACTAAAAAATGTCGCTTGGTGAGAGCGACTGGAAGTTAGAACCTATTACTCAGAAATAGTGCGGCCTATTGACCGAAAACGGCTTATTCAACCGCCTTCCAGTCCAACGGACCAGAAGGGGTGTGTCAATGGTGACATTGACAAACTGAGCATGAGGGTTCTAATCCTCTTGGGCGAACACCACTTCGCCACGAAAGTCATCCTAAAACAATTTTTCCCAAAAAGCAATAAAAAAATCCCCGCCTTTTTCGGGCGAGGATTTCCTTTTAAAATTCACGAACTTATTTCGCGCGTTCCACATAACTGTTGTCAATTGTGGAAACAACAATCTTTTCCCCTGCGTTCACAAAGGGCGGAATTGTTGTGCGAATCCCGTTATCCAAAATAGCGGGCTTATAAGAAGAAGTCACTGTTTGATTTTTCAAAGCAGGTTCTGTTTCGGCCACCGTTAAAACAACGTGAGGGGGCAAGTTCACAGAAATAGGCTTACCTTCAATAAAGTTCACCGTCACAGGCATATTGTCCTGTAAGAATAAAGCACGTTCACCCATCATATCGGCGGCAATTTCAAATTGGTCATAAGTTTCCGCATTCATAAAGCACAACTTATCGCCATCACGATACAAATAAGTGCAATCAAATTCTTCACTCATTAATTTTTCAACGGTATCTGCTGTGCGCCAACGTTGTTCTGTCTTTAACCCGTTATCCACACCACGCATTTCCACCTGAATAAAGGCGCCGCCTTTTCCCGGTGTAATAATGTTGATTTTGGTAACCAAGTATTGCTTACCATTATTTTCAATGACCCAACCTGGGCGAATTTGGTTTGCTTGTTGTTTCATCTTTCTTTTTTCCTTTCGTTTATGTTTAGCGGAAACTCGATGTATCAAAACAAGAAAAACTAATTTCACGCCTAACAACGGCGTTCAATAACTTTTTCTTCAGTTTTGGTTCATTTCATTTTTCCTTTCTTGAAAAAAATTATAAAATGAATTATACTCATTTTGAAAGGAAAAGTCAATCATGAAATGGTGGAATCCTGAAATATACCTGAAAAATCAACCGGCCAGACGGGTGCGGCGACAAGTTTTGGATACCTTGCGCGCTTACCTGAATCGTCAAGGTTTTTTAGAGGTGGATACCCCTTATTTACAGCCAGTCCCCAGTGATGAAGTCCATTTAAAATGTTTTCAAACGGGTCCTTATTATTTGCATACTTCGCCGGAATTGGCCATGAAAAAGTTGTTGGTAGCGGGCGAACAAAAGATTTTTCAACTGTGCCATACCTATCGGGATGAGCCTGTGTCCGAAACGCACGCCCCCGAATTTACCATGTTGGAATGGTATCGCGTGGGAACAGATTATTCATCCATGATGAAGGATACAATTGCTTTGGTCAGGGCATGCTGTAAAAAATGCGGGGTGAAAGCCTTAACCCATAATGGTCAGACGGCTGATCCTTTTAAACGGTGGCAAAAATTGACGGTGGCACAGGCCTTTAAAAAATATGCGGGCGTCAATTTGTGGGCCAAAGATTTAAGAAAAGAAGCCGAACGCGTCGGGATTCAATGCACGGATTTGGATACTTGGGAAGATATTTTCTTCCGTATTATGCTGAATAAAGTGGAAGACAAGTTGGGCTATGGTGTGCCGACTATTTTATGCGAATATCCGACTGTCTTGGGGGCTTTGGCGCGGGCAAAACCAACAAACCCAAAGGTCTGTGAAAGGTTTGAAGCCTATATTTGCGGGGTGGAACTTTGCAATGCCTTTTCGGAACTGAACGACCCCGTTGAACAACGTGTCCGCTTTCAAGCCAACTATGCCGAACGCAAGCGTCTGTATGGGTGGGATGACCCGATGGATGAAGATTTCTTACAAGCACTGGAATACGGAATGCCCGCGGCCAGCGGCAATGCCTTGGGCGTGGATCGCTTGATTATGCTGATTTCGGGCGAACAAGAATTAAAAAACACCGTGTGGGTACCTGTAAAATAATACTTGTCTTTTTAAAATAAAAGTGCTAGGGTAGTTTTTAGTAAGGAGAGACCTAAATGAAATTTTTTCTGAAATTATTGTTTTTAATGCTGGTAATGTTTGATTTATTCCTGTTTGTGTTTATCTTTCAAATCATGAGTTTGTTGGATATGTTTAATTTGTTGGGATTAAAAGTTTTGGAATTATTGGGAATATAATTTAAATTCATCTGTGAAATTTTAAAAAGGTCCTTATGTAAAAGGACCTTTTTTTTATTGGTGGGCGACTACGGATTCGAACCGCAGACCCTCTGCGTGTAAAGCAGATGCTCTAACCAGCTGAGCTAGTCGCCCGATACGTTTTATTTTGTCATATTTAGCCCAAAAAGTCAAGAAAAATTTGTTATCGGCTTCTTTGGCGGAGTTGATGATATATACGGTCAATGGGATCCATGTAAGAGGCTCCCGCTTTTTCCCGAAAGGTGCACTCCATTTTAACCAAAGGGATTTGTTTTGAAAAAAGTTTGGCGATATTGTCAGGGGTCGGATCAAAGTATTTTCGCCCGTTTTGTCCCGCCGACAAGCCCACAAAGCCGCAATGTTCGTAAAAAGCGGGGCCTTCTTTATCCGCATGTAAATGAATCCGCCCTGCACAGCCTTTTTGTTTGGAAAGTTCAAAAAGTCGTTGTAAACCCGCCCGTCCAAATCCTTGATGTTTATAATGTTCAAAAGAATAGCGGGTGATTTCTAAAACAGGCTTCAAACACTCAGAATCCCCAATAAACCAACTATCGGGATAAAATTGATGCTTGCCACGTAAAGCGTGAATATGGCTTTGAACCACCGTTGAACATTCGCCCACCACACAATGATGCGAAATAAACTCATACTTTTCAGAGGTTTGGTAATCCAAATCATGAGGATCTATATTCCCCTGCTTTTGATTCCACCAATAAACGCTGATCGTCATCTTAAAGGTTTGACCTCTTTTGTCAAAGCATATTTCAGCACTTCTTCCGCCCGAGAAAGTGGAATCAGTTTCAATTGTTCTTTCACAATTTTGGGAATTTCTTCCAAATCTTTTTCGTTTTCAGCAGGAATCAGCACGGTTTTAATCCCCGCCCGCAAAGCGGCCAACAGTTTTTCTTTCAATCCCCCGATGGGCAGAATTTGTCCGCGCAGCGTAATTTCACCCGTCATCGCCACATCTTTTTTAACAGGGATACCCGTTAAAGCCGACACCAAAGAGGTCATCATCGCAATCCCCGCACTGGGGCCATCCTTTGGGGTGGCGCCTTCGGGCACGTGAACATGAACATCTTTCTTTTCAAACTCTTTAGTTTTAATGCCGAATTGTGCCGCGTGCGCCCGCACAAAAGAATAAGCCGCTTGGGAAGATTCTTTCATCACATCCCCCAATTGCCCCGTTAAAGTGAGTTGGCCTTTTCCCGCCATAGTCAGGGCTTCGATGGATAAAATATCCCCCCCGACTTCAGTCCAAGCCAGTCCCGTTGTAATACCCACTTGGTCATTTTTTTCGGCCACACCATAGGAATACTTTTGAATACCCGCAAAATCCTTTAAATTATGGACGGTTATTTCTATGGCTTTGATATTTTCTTTTGTTAAAATTTCTTTTACAACCTTTCGGGCAATGTTGGCAATTTCCCGTTCCAACTGACGCACCCCCGATTCACGGGTATAGTGGCGAATGAGTTTCAATAACCCCGCTTCTGTAAAGGTGAGTTCCTTTTCATCCAACCCCGCCAACTTTAATTGTTTCGGAATCAAATGGCGTTTGGCAATTTCCACTTTTTCTTCTTCGGTATAGCCCGAAAGTTGAATAATTTCCATCCGATCCAACAAAGGTTTGGGCATATCCAAAGAATTGGCGGTGGCAATAAACATCACATGGGACAGGTCATAATCCACCTCTAAATAATGGTCGCTAAAGGTAATGTTTTGTTCGGGATCCAGCACTTCCAACAACGCCGAAGCAGGGTCGCCCCGATAATCGTTGCCCAGTTTATCCACTTCATCCAACAAAAACAACGGATTGATATTGCCGGCTTTTTTCATGGATTGCACAATTTTTCCGGGCATGGCCCCGATATAGGTGCGACGATGCCCCCTGATTTCGGCTCCATCCCGCATACCCCCCAAACTGGCCCGCACAAAAGTGCGCCCTGTGGCACGCGCGATAGATTGTCCCAAACTGGTCTTACCCACCCCCGGGGGACCCACCAAGCATAAAATAGACCCTTTCACACAATTGGTACGTTTTTGAACCGCCAAAAATTCCAAAATCCGTTCTTTGACTTTTTTAAGCCCATAGTGGTCTTCATCCAAAACTTTCTTGGCCGCCGCTAAATCCAAATCTATATTCTTTTTTTCTTTCCACGGAAGGCTAATCAACCAATCAATATAGTTGCGAATAATCCCCGCTTCGGCTGACATCGGTCCCATCATACGTAAGCGTTTCAATTCATTTTGGGCTTTTTCGGTGGCTTCCTTGCTCATATTCGCTTTTTTGATTTTGGCTTCCAATTCGGCCATTTCCGACCCTTCTTCACCGCCATCATCCAACTCTTTTTGAATCGCCTTCATCTGCTCGTTCAAATAGTATTCGCGTTGGGATTTTTCCATTTGCTTTTTGACACGTCTGCGAATTTTGCGTTCCACCTGCATCACATCTAATTCTTTTTCCATAGCGGCGAACAACTCTTCCATCCGTTTGGCCAAACTCGGCGTTTCCAACAACTTTTGCTTTTCTTCAGGTTTTAATGCCAAATGCGAAATAATCACGTTGGCCAATTTATCGGGATCTTTGATGTTGGATACAGCCACCAAAGCCTCAGGGCCAATATAGTTAGACAATTGACCATACATTTCAAATTGTTCGTTTAAAGAGCGCATCAGCGTTTCAATTTTTTGCGGATCCGATTCTTTATCGGGGAAAGCCGAAATATGGGCTTCAAAATAAGTATCCGACTTGGTCCAATCTTGGACTTTAACCCGTTCGGTTCCTTCCACCAAAATTTTCACAGTACCGTCGGGCAGTTTTAAGGTTTGTAAAATATTCGCCAAAGTCCCCACGGTATAGAGATCCCCCGTATAGGGTGTATCGGTTTGCGGATCCATCTGCGCCAACAAAAGAATTTGTTTGCGTGTTTGCAGGGCATTTTCCAAAGCCGCAATTGATTTATCCCGTCCGATAAACAGCGGGACAATGACCCCGGGGAACACCACAATATCCCGCATAGCCAGAACAGGAAAGACACCATCTTGATTTTCGCTCATTTAAAATCCTTTTGTTATGGTAATAAATATGTATGTATTTTTACAAAAAGTCAAGAATCTGTATAATAAATTATAATACTTTTTGATAAGTCAGGGCATCTGTTTGCCCGTTGTGATAATACTTTGGTCGGCGTCCCATAAGGGTAAAGCCCGTTTTTTCATACAGGGCGATTGCCGAACTATTATCTTCGGCCACTTCTAAAAAGATATGTTTGACTTGATGCGCTTTAGCATACTGAAGCATTTGATTTAAAAGGGCACCTGCTTTTCCCTGACGGCGCGCCCGTGGAATCACCCCCAACGTTAAAATTTCCATTTCATCCGCCACATGGGCACACAAAAGTAAAGCCGTTTCATCCATCCATAAACAAGAAGAAGGCAGGGCCAGCAACTCTTGAAATTCCTTTTCCGACCAACCTTTTGAAAAGCATTGAGCGTGAATTTCGTGCGCCGCCTCAGCAAAAGAAGAACCTTTACACAGTGACATCAGCATCCCTTAAATACAATGGATTAGCGGGCATGGGATGATCCAATCTGGACATGGCCACTTTCGCCACAGAAACCGCACTGGGAGAAATGTTATCAATAACCTGACAATTGATTCTTTTGGCCAATTGTTCTGCCCCATCCCCGACCGCCGTAAAGGGCAATTTCTTTTTCAATTGTGCCACTGTTTCCACATGGGGCATATCCAAGGGTTTTCCTTTTGCATTAAAGCGTTGCACGAAAAAGTCGCCCCGTTTGGAATCCAACACCACCGTCACGGGCTTTAACAGACCATAGGACAC
Organism: Alphaproteobacteria bacterium; assembly: GCA_045598925.1. Classification (GTDB taxonomy): domain Bacteria; phylum Pseudomonadota; class Alphaproteobacteria; order CAAHEQ01; family UBA3637; genus UBA3637. The sequence goes on along the minus strand of JAZRVC010000011.1, from coordinate 2,060 downwards.
CGCTTCAAAATTCGTCACCCCATACACAGGGATATTCAGCGCCAAACCGATGGCCCGCGCTGTCGCCAAAGCAATACGCACCCCCGTAAAAGAGCCGGGGCCGACAGCCACCGCCACACCTGTTAAATCCATCATATATTGATCCGAAGAAGTGAACAGTTCTTGAATCATGGGGAACAGCACTTCACCCTGCCCCCGTTCCATGACCTGTTGCTTAAAATAAACCTTTTTGTTGTCCCCCAACAGGGCAACGGACACCAAAGCGGAAGAAGTATCTATGGCAAAAATCAGCATTTTTCGGGCTCCTTTATTTATAATAAGAATAGCGTTTTTCCTTCAAAAAATCAAGTTCGGCTGATTTTTCGGGCAAAAAAGCGATAAAAAAAGACTTGCATTTTAAAAATATTTTTGCTAATATAATTCTTGCCGCCGACATAGCTCAGTGGTAGAGCTACTGATTTGTAATCAGTGGGTCGGGTGTTCAAATCACTCTGTCGGCACCATATTTTATAAGGGTTTTCCATTTTGGAAGACCCTTTCATTTTTTCCCATTTGACATCATTAAAAAAACGTGCTAAAGTCGGTTTTGTAGATTTTAGTATCTATTATATGAAAGGAGACATACATGAAATTTACATCTGTTTTATTGGCTTCTGCCGTTTTTGCTTTATCTGCTCAAGCATCTGCTTTTGATTTAATGCATCCGTTCTGGGGCCCCAGCCAAAATCAATTGGCTTCTGATACAAATTATTCATTTACACGTTATAATGGTAAACACATTACCAATCAGTATGTGAATCAATTGAGTGAGAAATTATTATACGGTATTACAGACAATTGGACTGTTTTTGGGGCTATCGGTCGTAATTGGAGTAAATCAAATACTTCTCGCTACCATAATAAGTCAGATTCTTGGTCTTTAGGAACCAGCTACAACATCATTAATAATGGTAAGCATTTCTTACAAGCGGCTTTTGACTATATGCAATCCAAACATCATGATCGTGGGACAGGGAAAACCGTCAATTATTATGATATCACAGGTACCTATGGCTATAACTTTGATTCTGTGACACCTTATGCTAAGGTAAATTATAAGAATTACTCAAATACCAGTACCGAAAAAGATGCTCGTTATGAGCTAATTGACGTCACTGTTGCTGCTTACAAAAAGCTGGCAGATAAAGTTGGTGCTGATTTGGGTGTGAAATATACTCACCAAATTAGCAACGATTATGCTAAAGGACAATATGACTTGATTGCTGATGTGTCTTATCAATTCACTGATAAAGTGGCTTTAAAGGCTTTCGCTAATTATATGTTAGATCAAAAACATAAAAAAGACTTCGGGTTGCGTAATGGTGTTCAATCTCAATACACCGTTGGTGCTGACTTGAAAGTCGTGTTCTAATTTAATTAGAATTGATGAGCCCCTCCCCTGTCGGGAGGGGGTTTTCTTTATCAAATTTTTTCTATTGCAATTTTAAAAGGGATTGTTTAGAATGAGTTCGTCTTTTTCCAAATGGGAAAAGATGCGGGCGTAAGAACCCATTTCGATTAGAGTCGTCAATGGACTCTTTAATAACGTTGACATTCGTCCTTTTGGGCGGATGTCAGCTGAATAAGGCTTTAAGCCCAATAGGCTGAGCTGTTAATCGATACGGTTTCTTAACATCCGCCCACTTATCAGGTGGGTTTTTTGTTTAACTTTAACAATAGGAGACTGTATGTCAAAAAATAAAAATGTGAAATTAGAACAAGAATCAGGGCGCAGTATGGTTGAAATGCTGGGCGTTTTGGCAATTATCGGAGTTTTATCTGTGGGCGGTATCGCGGGCTATACCATGGCGATGAATAAATATCGGGCGAATGAAATTTTAAACGGTGCCAGTATGCGCGCCATGGTGGTCGCCACCCAAATTCAAATGAAGCCAAGCATTACGAATCCCAGTTTAGGGGAATTTACAGGGGATACACCCGCAGGGGTTAGTATTACGGCTTTATCCAGACAAGCCACAGACAAACAATTTAGATTAAAATTAGAAACGGTTGACCCCGCC
>JAZRVC010000010.1:0-16447 GCA_045598925.1 Alphaproteobacteria bacterium | reverse complement strand
CAGTTGTGGCCGCTATCACAGACACAGGTGTCTGCGACCAAGTCAAGAATCAACTGGGCGACAAAGCCGAAGGAACCTGTGGTTCAGGTACTTCCACTTTAACCGTAACCTTAGGCGACGCCGGTTCCGGAGAAGGTGGTGCTGTTGAATGTACCGCCGGTGAAAAAGAGGTGGAATACGGTGGCAGTAAGCACTGTGTGAAGACTATAGGTAGCGGTTTAACCCATCCGCAAGCGTATAATGCTTGTATAGACGCCGGTATGTCCCTTATGACTAAAGATAATTTCTTGGCTGTCATGGGGACGGATTGTTCTGATGATGATGGTTATTACAAATGCGATACCAATAAATTATCTGAAAAAATCGGATGGAATAATAATTACTTATGGTTAGCCGATTGTTATAGTGGTTGTCCATCTAATTTAGGTGACGAAAGTGATACTTCTGGCGACGCGTGGATCGTGTACACCAATGGCGACGTCGGCAACGGCGGTCGCTTCGACGACTACTTCGATGCGTTGTGTGTGAGGTAGTTTCGCTTTTTAAATATTAAACATTAGGACTATATGCCTTATGGACATTCAACAGTCCATAAGGCAGCGTCCGAAAGGACGCTCAAAGGAAAAAATATGGCACGCAGTGATCAATTACCCATCTTTATCGATACATATCAATTCGTCAAAGAATTGTACCATATAACACATAAATTCAGCCGAGAATTTAAGTATTGTTTGGGAACACAGATGAATAATAATGCTTTACAACTGTTGTATCATATTTTCGAAGCCAACCATACCCACGACAGCAAATTACCGCATCTGGATGCGTTTTTGTCTGAAATGGATATGGTGCGTGTTGAAATGCGTTTGGCACATGACATGGGTGTCTTGACCACCCGCCAAATGGCACATTTATCATTGTTTTTTGATAAAATTATGAAACAGGCCAACGCATGGCATAAGGCGCAAATCGTTCCCAAGGGAAAGGAGGAAAGTGATAAAAAGGACTGGCCGGAATCAAATGCGATGAATAAACCGTCGGTTTGAGTGAGCCATTTTTTAAAATTATAAATTAAAAAGGCCTTTGCACTGGTGTCCTGTCCTTGCACAGGGGCGTATTTGCCAGTATAGTGGGAATAGTCAAAGGTATCTGAGATTGTTGTGCGTGAGCGGAACAATAAATTCTGGCAACGCGTGGAACGTGAACAACAATGGCAACGTCAACAACAACAATCGCAACAACAACAACGATGCGTTGTGTGTGAGGTAGTTTCGCTTTTTGGTTTATCATCCTTTATCAATCACTGAATTATTATGGAACAATTAGAACTTTTCCCCCGTGATAATACACCCCCCATTTCCTTGGAAGACGTTTTTGCCGCCTATTACGAATGTCGCAAAAATAAACGCCGGACAATCAATGCTTTAAAGTTTGAAATGAACTTGGAAGAAAAATTGGTCCAACTGTGGCGCGAATTAAATGATGGAACCTATCAAATCGGTAAGTCAATTGCCTTTATCGTGAAACGACCCGTGAAACGTGAGGTGTTCGCTGCCGATTTTCGCGACAGAATTGTCCATCATTTGGTCATTCGTAAATTGTGGCCCATACTGAATAAAGCAATTTCACCCCATTCTTACAGTTGTCGTCCCGGAATGGGGACTTTATATGGTATCCGTCAAGTCTATAATTATGTGAAAAAATGTTCAAATAACTATACGCAAGATTGTTATGTTTTAAAACTGGATATTCGCGCCTTTTTTATGCACATCCGACATGATAAATTATATCAAATGTTGGCTCATCTTATCCGCGTCCACTACTTTGGGCCGGATAAGGAAATTATCCTGCGGGTTGTTAAACAAATCATCACCAATCGTCCTCAAAATAACTGTATTATAAAAGGCTCTTACTCGGATTGGCGTGATTTGCCTAAGGCCAAAAGTTTGTTCTATGCCAAACGGGGGCAGGGCTTGCCTATCGGAAACCTGTCCAGCCAAATCTTCGCGAATTTCTATTTAAATGCCTTTGATTCCTTTGTGGCCGGCGGGGTGAACGGAATGTATGGACGATATGTGGATGATATGATTCTCATCCATAAAAATAAACACTGTTTAATGACAATGTTGACAAAAGTGAAACAGTATTTAAAAAGTCGTTATAACCTGATACTCCATCCTAAAAAAATCAGATTACAACACTATAATAAAGGCTTCGGTTTTATCGGGGCTTTTTTGTTGCCAGGACGAATGTATGCCGGCCGGCGGTTGAAACTGATGTTCTATGCTAAAATTAAATTATTGGTGGCGGAACCGGTGGAAAACGCCCTGTCCGTCATCAATTCCTATTTCGGATTCCTGCGCCATTACAGCACACTGCATTTGCGGTTGAAAGGGTGGCAGATTTTGCAATCCGGTTGGCCGTGGTTTTATTTGGACCGCTTTGCGGTAAAGGTTTTTTCCCCTTGACATCCTATTTATTCTATGCTAAACGGAAATTGTTGTATATGAATTTCACCCGCTTTGTGTTTCATCGGGTGAATTGCTTTCCTCCTTGGGCTCGCCCCCAAGGAGTTTTTGTCTAAAAATTTATGTTTTTCCCCTTGACAAGTCGTTTTAAATACGTTATAATAGTTCAACCTTTAAATCGGATTAAAGGCAGAAAGGCACCAAAAAATGACAACACTTGCTCAATTTATACGTCAGACCAAGCAAGAAATTTCAAAGATTACTTGGCCAACACGCGCTGAAACTATGCGTGGGACGTTTGTGGTGATTGTGATGAGCATTATTTTGGCCCTTTTCTTGGTTATTATTGATTTGTTTTTTGCCCGTTTCGTCGGGTTTGTTATCGGAGGATAAAGGTAATGCGTTGGTATGTGATTCATGCATATTCCGGTTTTGAACAAAAAGTCGCGGATTTTATTATGGAACAGGCCCAAAAAAAAGGCCTGACAGATAAGGTAGAGCAAGTTTTGGTGCCCACCGAAAAAGTGACCAATGTCAAAAATGGAACAAAAAAAGAATCCACACGCAAATTCTTCCCCGGTTATGTGTTGGCGAAAATGGAAATGACGGATGAAACTTGGTATTTGGTGGCTAAGACGCCAAAGGTTACCGGTTTCTTGGGCGGCAAAAAACCGACTCCTATCACAGAAGCAGAAGCGAATCGTATTTTGAATCAAGTGGAAGAAGGGGTGGCTCATCCCCGTAATTCTATCACCTTTGAAGTGGGTGAACAGGTTCAAATTATTGACGGTGCTTTTGCCAGTTTTGTGGGTGAAATTCAAGAAGTGGATGCAGAAAAAGAAAGATTGAAATTACAAGTATCCATCTTCGGACGGGCAACGCCTGTTGATTTAACCTATGGTCAGGTCAAAAAGGTCTAGATCATAGTAAAGGGGCGGATAAAGTTAGTTCGTATCCGTTTCCTTTTGTAGAAGATGAGCCATCATCGCACTACGAAACCTAAGGTGAAAACCGAATGAACTAAAGAAACGAAATGCTATAAAAGAGGTTATAAAATGGCAAAAGAAATTGTGGGCTTTATCAAACTTCAAATTGAAGCCGGTAAAGCAAACCCTTCCCCTCCAGTGGGACCGGCCTTGGGTCAAAGAGGCTTAAACATTATGGATTTTTGTAAGGCTTTTAATGCCAAAACACAGAAAGAAGAACCTGGTTCTCCTATTCCTGTGATTATTACAGCCTATAAAGATCGTACGTTCAGTTTTGTAACAAAACTCCCCCCGGTCAGTTATTATATTAAAAAGGCCGCGGGTTTAAAGAGTGCCAGTCATACGCCCGGTCGTACAAAGGCTGGAAAAATTACAAAAGCGCAAGTTAAAGAAATCGCCGAAAAGAAAATGCCTGACTTGAACTGTCATACGGTGGAAGCCGCTATGGAAATGGTGGCCGGTCAAGCACGTTCTATGGGTATTGAAGTCGTGGGGTAAGAATATGACAGGAAAAAGATTAAAGAAAGCCTATGAAGGCGTTGAAAATAAAGCCTATACCCTGGACGAAGCGGTGGCTTTGATTAAAAAGGGTGCAACGGCCAAATTTGATGAAACAGTGGATATCGCTGTCAAATTGGGCGTTGATCCGAAACAATCCGATCAAATGGTGCGTGGCGCTGTCAGTTTGCCTGCCGGTACAGGTAAAACTTTGAAAGTCGCCGTGTTTGCAAAAGGGCCGAAAGCCTCTGAAGCAAAAGCCGCTGGCGCTGACATTGTCGGAGATGATGATTTAATGAACGACATCTTGGCCGGTAAGATTGACTTCCAACGTTTGATTGCTACACCCGATATGATGGGTTTGGTGGGTCGTGTTGGTAAAATCTTGGGCCCGAAAGGGTTGATGCCTAATCCAAAATTGGGCACTGTGACCATGGATGTTGCGAATGCTGTAAAAGCGGCCAAAGCAGGTCAAGTTCAATTCCGTGTGGATGATGCTGGTATTGTGCATGCGGGAATTGGTAAGGCCAGTTTTGACAATGCGCGTATTGCCGAAAACGTGAAAGCGTTTGTGAAGGCTTTGGTTGGTTTGAAACCTGCCACGGCCTCAGGTGTATATTTGGTTTATGTGTCCATCAGCACAACCCAAGGTGTGGGTGTGAAGGTGAACGTGCCAAGTATCATTGGCTAACAAGTTTTGCCGGTGTCCAACGGGTGCCGGCGAAAAATGCCTGTCCAAGACTGTGGGCGTTTATCACGGGATAAACTTAATGGGGAACACCCCGCCGACATAGACAGAACGGTCAAATTCCTTTGGAATGAAAACCGGTTTCTGGACAGGGTAGTTAAGATAAAGGAATACTTCCTCTATCTTGTGTAGAAACCAAGAGGGAAACCTCTTAAAAAAACGGAGTAAAATAAAGTGAAACGTGAAGAAAAACAACAAACGATTGGTGCGTTGTCCGACGTTTTCAAAAAGGCCAAGTTGGTCGTTGTTGTCCATAATAATGGATTGACAATGGAACAAACGACAGCTTTAAGAAAAGCGATTCGTGAAGACGGTGCCAGTTATAAGGTTGCCAAGAATCGTCTCGCTAAATTGGCTCTGGCAGGAACCCCTTGTGAATCCTTGGCGGATTTATTAAAGGGCCCCACAGGGATTGCTTACTCGGAAGACGAAATTGCGGCTTCTCGGGCAATCGTGAAAATGGCCAAAGATTCCGACAAATTTGAAATTGTCGGCGGTGTCATGAATGGGGAAAAGATTGATGCAAATAAAGTCAAACAATTGGCTGCTTTGCCATCTTTGGATGGTTTGCGTGGCAAATTGGTTGGTTTGTTGCAAGCTCCTGCTGGTCAGTTGGCCAGATTGGCAAAGGCTTATTCCGAAAAAGAACAAGCTGCTTAAATGTTTAACTTAAATCAAAAAAGAAAAGGAAAAAGAAAATGACTGATTTAAATAAAATTATTGATGAATTGTCTGCTTTGACAGTATTAGAAGCCGCCGAATTAGCGAAGGCTTTGGAAGAAAAGTGGGGCGTGAGTGCTGCTGCTCCTGTGGCTGTGGCTGCGGCTGGTGCGGCCGGTGCTGCTGGTGGCGAAGAAAAGACAGAATTTGATGTAATCTTGGCCGAATCCGGTGCCAATAAAATCGCTGTGATTAAAGAAGTCCGCGGTATTACTGGTTTAGGATTGAAAGAAGCCAAAGACTTGGTTGATGGTGCACCAAAAGAATTAAAGAAGGGTGTTGCTAAAGACGAAGCCGAAAAAATGAAGAAACAACTGGAAGCCGCTGGTGCGAAAGTTGAACTCAAATAAGGTCGCTTAAACCTAAATGGGGAGGGTTGCTCTTGAATTTTCAGGGGCAACCCCTTGCCCGTCAAATAAGCAAAGGTGTTGGGTGCCTTTTCATCCAAAACAAGTTTTGATAAAAAAATGGGGTTGCATATAATGATAAAATCTGAAATTAACCATCGCCGTGTTCGCAAAAACTTTGGAAAAATTGAATCCGTGATTGAAATGCCGAATTTGATTGATATCCAAATGGATTCATATAAACAATTTTTACAGGCAAATGTTGCCGCCGATAAGCGTACAGATACAGGGCTTCAGGCGGTTTTTAAGTCTGTTTTCCCGATTCATGATTTTGCGGGTCGTGGTGATTTAGAATTTGTAAAATACGAATTAGATCAACCAAAATATGACGTTCATGAATGCTTAAAGCGTGATTTAACGTTTGCATCCCCTGTGCACGCGACCTTGCGTTTATTGGTGTGGGATATTGATGAAACCACAGGCGCCAGAACGATTCGCGACATTAAAGAACAAGATGTTTATATGGGTGATTTGCCCATGATGACAGATCGCGGGACTTTTATTGTGAACGGAACAGAACGTGTGGTGGTCAGCCAAATGCATCGTTCTCCTGGTGTGTTCTTCGGCCATGATAACGGGGAAACACACTCTTCGGGTAAATTTTTGTTCAGCGCCCGTATTATTCCGTATCGCGGGTCTTGGATTGACTTTGAATTTGATGCCAAAGATTTGGTAGATGTGCGTATTGATCGCCGTCGTAAATTGCCGGCCACAACACTCTTGTATGCGTTGGACAGCGATTACACCATTCAAAAGCGTTTAGAAGCCAAAAAGGCCGGTAAAGAAATTGACCCCAGTGATGTGATGGGGATGAGCAAAGAAGAAATCCTGAATTACTTCTATGAAACAACCACCTTTAAACGTGATAAAAAGGCATGGAAGACAGCCTATAATGCGGAACGTATGAAAGGGGCCAAATTGATGTATGATTTGGTCAACGCCGAAAATGGTGAAGTTGTTTTACCAAAGGGCGAAAAATTAGCCCCGGCCAAAGCCAAAAAGTTGGAAAAAGACGGACTGAAAGAAATTCGCGTGAATGAAGCGGATTTGATGGGACGTTATGTGGCCTGTGATATGATTGATGAAAAGACAGGCGAAGTTTTCTTGGAAGCAGGGGATGAACTGTCCGAAGATGATTTCAAGAAATTGGATGAATTAAAGATTAAAGAATTGCCGATTTTATTCATTGACGGCACCAACGTGGGCCCCTATATTCGTAATACTTTGGTGGCCGATAAATGCGCCAGTCGTGAAGAGGCTTTGATTGAAATCTATAAGATTATGCATCCGGGTGAATTGCCTGTGGTGGATACAGCGGCGGCCGTGTTTAACGCGCTGTTCTTTGACGGGGAACGCTATGATTTATCAGCGGTCGGTCGTGTGAAGATGAATATGCGCTTGGGCTTTTCTAATGATGAAGTGTCCCCGGATATTCGTGTGTTGCGCAAAGAAGATATCTTAAAGATTGTGAAAACTTTGGTGGAAATCAAAGATGGTCATGGCGAAATTGATGATATTGATAACTTGGGCAACCGTCGTGTGCGTCCTGTGGGCGAATTGATGGAAAACCAATATCGTATCGGATTGCTCCGTTTGGAAAGAATCATTCGTGAGCACATGACATCCGCCGAAATTGATAACGTGATGCCGTCTGATTTGGTCAATGCCAAACCTTTGGCGACCGCTGTGCGTGAATTTTTTGCATCCAGCCAGTTGAGTCAATTCATGGATCAAAATAACCCCTTGTCCGAAATTACACATAAACGCCGTTTGTCGGCTTTGGGTCCTGGCGGTTTGACCAGAGATCGCGCGGGGATGGAAGTGCGCGACGTGCATCCGACACACTATGGTCGTATTTGCCCGATTGAATCTCCTGAAGGTCAAAACATCGGGTTGATTAACTCATTGGCAACCTATGCCCGTGTGAATGAATACGGCTTTATTGAAACACCCTATCGTAAGGTGGTGGATAAGAAAGTGACGGATGAAGTGATTTATATGTCCGCCATGGAAGAAGCCCGTCATACGATTGCTCAGGCAAACTCAGAAGTCAATGATAAAGGCGAATTGGTCAGTGAATTTGTGACCGCGCGTCAAGCGGGGGAAGTGGTGCAAGCCAAACCCGAAGAAGTGGATTTAATTGATGTGTCCCCACGCCAAGTGGTGTCTGTGGCCGCCAGTTTGATTCCTTTCTTGGAAAACGATGATGCGAACCGTGCGTTGATGGGTTCTAACATGCAGAAACAGGCTGTGCCATTGTTAAAGAATGAGTCCCCGTTGGTGGGAACAGGTATGGAACGCATTGTGGCGAAAGATTCTAAAGCCGCTGTGTCTGCTTTACGTACCGGTATCGTTCAATCTGTGGATTCTGCCCGTATCGTGATTCGTGCGACAGAAGATTTGTCCGCCACGGTGTCCGGTGTGGATATTTACAATTTGGAAAAATTCCAACGTTCTAACACGGGAACCTGTATGACTCAAAAGCCATTGGTTCAAGTGGGCGATAAAGTGGAAAAAGGCGATTTGATTGCTGATGGTCCTTGTACAGAAATGGGCGAATTGGCTTTGGGTCGCAATATCTTGGTCGCTTTTGTGCCTTGGAACGGATATAACTACGAAGACTCTATCTTGGTCAGTGAACGCATTGCCCGTGATGACGTCTTTACTTCTATCCATTTGGAAGAATTAGAAGTGACGGCCCGCGATACAAAATTGGGTCAAGAAGAAGTCACGCGTGATATTCCAAACGTGGGTGAAGAAGGATTGCGCAACTTGGACGAAACCGGTGTGATTTATATCGGTGCTGAAGTCAAGGCTGGCGATATTTTGGTGGGTAAAGTAACACCGAAAGGTGAAACAGTGATGACACCGGAAGAAAAATTGCTCCGTACCATCTTTGGTGAAAAAGCCGCCGATGTGCGTGATAGTTCTTTGCGTGTGCCGCCCGGAATTTCCGGAACAGTGGTGGATGTGCGCGTCTTTACCCGTCGGGGCTTACAAAAAGACGAACGTGCTTTAGCCATTGAACAAGCCGAAATTGCAAAACTGACAAAAGATCGTGATGATAAAAAGGCGATTTTGCAAGGCGACTTTGCGACACGTTTGGCTGATTTGTTTGTGGGTCAAACCATTACAAAGGCCGAAAAGTTCAAAGCCGGACATAAATTAAAGGCGGAAGATTTGGCCGATATGAATATGTCTGTGTTGCGTAAAATCAACGTGAAAGCGGATGATGTGATGCAACAGGCCGAACAAATGATTGCGACTTATGATGAAGCGGATAAGGCTTTACAGGCGGACTTTGAAGACCGCGTGAATAAGTTGCAACGTGGGGACGATATGTTGCCCGGCGAACTGAAAAAGATTAAAGTCTTTATTGCTGCAAAACGTAAATTGCAACCTGGGGACAAGATGTCTGGTCGTCACGGAAACAAAGGTGTGGTGTCCAGAGTTCTTCCGATTGAAGATATGCCCTATACAGCCGATGGAACACCGATGGATATCGTGTTGAATCCGTTGGGTGTGCCGTCCCGTATGAACGTGGGTCAGGTTTTGGAAACACACTTGGGATTGGCCTGTAAGGCTTTGGGTAAAGAAATTGACGCGATGGTCAAAAAAGTCCAAGCCAATAAAGCCAAAATGGATGATTTGCGTGCCACATTAAAAGATGTGTACGGCAACCGTGAATATACCAAGAAGATTTCCAAGATGGCAGATGCTGAAGTCTTAAAGATGAGTGCGAACCTGAAGGATGGTTTGCCGATTGCCACTCCTGTCTTTGATGGGGCCCATGGGGCGGATATTGACGCGATGCTGAAGCGCGCGGGTATGCCTGTGTCCGGTCAAGTAACGTTGTATGATGGACGCACAGGGGAAGCCTTTGATCGTCCGGTCACCATCGGGTATATGTATATGTTGAAATTACACCACTTGGTGGATGAAAAGATTCACGCCCGTTCTATCGGACCTTACAGTTTGGTGACCCAACAACCGTTGGGCGGTAAAGCGCAGTTCGGTGGTCAGCGTTTCGGTGAAATGGAAGTGTGGGCTTTGGAAGCCTATGGTGCTGCCTATACTTTACAGGAAATGCTCACCATTAAATCGGATGACGTGTCTGGTCGTATTAAAGCCTATGAAACCATTATTCGTGGTGATACCAGTTTTGAAGCGGGTATTCCTGAATCCTTTAACGTGTTGGTCAAAGAAATGCGTTCTTTGGGCTTAGATGTAGAACTGAATCAAAATGAACAATAAGGAGATTAAAAAATGATGAATGAATTGATGAAAACTTTTAGTCCTTTGGCGAATCCTCAATCTTTTGATGATATTCGGATTTCTGTGGCATCGCCGGAAAAGATTCGTTCTTGGTCCTATGGGGAAGTGACCCGTCCTGAAACAATCAACTATCGGACTTTTAAGCCTGAACGGGATGGTTTGTTCTGCGCCAAAATCTTTGGACCGATTAAGGATTACGAATGTTTGTGCGGTAAATATAAACGCATGAAATATCGTGGAATTACCTGTGAAAAGTGCGGTGTGGAAGTGACTTTATCCAAAGTGCGTCGTGAACGGATGGGACATATTGAATTGGTTTCCCCTGTGACTCACATTTGGTTCTTAAAGTCTTTGCCCAGCCGTATCGGGACTTTGTTGGATTTAATGCTGAAACAATTAGAGGCTGTTCTTTACTTTGAAAAATACATTGTGATTGAACCGGGTTTAACCCCCTTAAAACAATTGGATTTATTGACAGAAGAACAATATCAACAAGCCATTGAAGAATATGGTGAAGATTCTTTCCGTGCTGGTATCGGGGCAGAAGCCATTAAAACTTTGTTGGCTCAAATTGATTTACCAAATGAGGCCAAAAAATTACGTGCTGAATTGATTGAAACAAAATCCGATTTAAAACGTAAAAAGATTGTGAAAAAATTAAAGTTGGTGGAAGCCTTCTTGGAATCCGGTTCTCGTCCCGAATGGATGGTGTTGGATGTGTTGCCTGTGATTCCACCGGATTTGCGTCCTTTGGTTCCATTGGATGGCGGACGTTTTGCGACCTCTGACCTGAACGATTTGTATCGTCGTGTGATCAACCGCAACAATCGTTTGAAAAGATTATTGGAATTGCGTGCGCCTGAAATTATCGTGCGCAACGAAAAAAGAATGCTCCAAGAAGCGGTGGATGCTTTGTTTGATAACGGTCGTCGTGGTCGTGCTGTGACGGGTATCAATAAGCGTCCCTTAAAGTCTTTGGCCGATATGCTCCGTGGTAAAAGTGGTCGTTTCCGTCAAAACTTGTTGGGTAAGCGCGTGGACTATTCCGGTCGTTCTGTGATTACAGTGGGGCCTGAATTGAAACTGCATCAATGCGGTTTGCCAAAGCGGATGGCTTTGGAATTGTTTAAGCCCTTTATCTATGCGAAATTGGAAGCCCAAGGTAAAGCCGCCACAATTAAAAATGCGAAAAAGTTAGTGGAAAAAGAAACACCCGAAGTTTGGGATATTTTGTCCGAAGAGATTAAAGAACACCCGGTTTTATTGAACCGCGCGCCGACTTTGCACCGTTTGGGTATTCAAGCCTTTGAACCCGTGTTGATTGAAGGGAAAGCCATTCAATTACACCCCTTGGCTTGTACAGCGTTTAACGCGGACTTTGACGGTGACCAGATGGCTGTTCACGTTCCTTTGTCCACAGAAGCGCAATTAGAAGCGCGTGTATTGATGCTGTCCACAAACAATATTTTGGCGCCGGCTTCGGGACAACCGATTATTATTCCGACTCAAGATATGATTTTGGGTATGTACTATTTATCTATGATGCGTGAAGGCGAAAAAGGCGAAGGCATGATCTTTACAGGACGTCAAGAAATTGAACACGCTCTGTTTGAAAAGCAAGTGTCCTTGCACGCCAAAATTAAAGTGCGTTTGCCCATCGTGGATGATAACGGTGAACATGTGACTAAGGTTGTGGAAACAACACCGGGTCGTGTGATTTTGTCTTCTGTTTTACCGGATAACCCCAAGATTCCGTTCAGTTTGGTCAACCGTCAAATCGGTAAAAAACAAGTGGGACAAATGTTGGGTTTGGTGTATAACGCTTGCGGTCAAAAAGAAGCCTGTATCTTTGCGGATAAAATTAAAGAAATGGGCTTTAAGAACGCGGCTACTTCCGGTATTTCCATCGGTAAAGATGACTTTGTGATTCCGGCCGAAAAGAAAACTTTGTTGGCCCAAACAGAAGCCAAAGTGGATGAATTTGAACAACAATACCAGGACGGTTTGATTACGCGTTTGGAAAAATACAATAAAGTCGTGGATGCTTGGATGGCTTGTACTGAATCGGTGTCCAAGGCCATGATGAAACAAATGAGTAAAGCGGAACCCGGTAAGCCTGTGAATTCTGTGTATATGATGGCAGATTCCGGGGCGCGTGGTTCGGCAACCCAGATGCGACAACTCGCCGGTATGCGTGGTTTGATGACCAAGCCGAACGGTGAAATTATTGAAACACCTGTGCGTTCAAACTTCAAAGAAGGTTTGACCGTTATGGAATACTTTAACTCTACGCACGGTTCTCGTAAAGGGTTGGCCGATACCGCTTTGAAAACAGCGACTTCCGGTTATTTGACCCGTCGTTTGGTGGATGTGGCCCAAGATGCCATTATTACAATGGAAGATTGCGGAACCGATAACGGTATTACCATCCAACCGATTATTGAAGGCGGGGATGTGATTGCCACAACGGGTGAACGTATTTTGGGTCGGACAACGGCCGAAGATGTGAAACACCCCGAAACAGGTGAAATCATTATTCCGAAAAATAAATTGGTGAATGCTCAGGATGTGGAACGGATTGATGCTTTGGGTATTGATTCGGTCAAGATTCGTTCTGTGCTCACTTGTGAAGCCGAAGATGGTATTTGTGCGGCCTGTTATGGTCAAGATTTGGCCCGTGGTTGTCGTGTCAATTTGGGTGAAGTGGTGGGTATTATTGCTGCTCAATCCATTGGTGAACCGGGAACTCAGTTGGTGTTGCGTACCTTCCACGTGGGTGGTACAGCGCAACGTGGGGCAGAATCTGCAATTGATGCGGCCTTTGATGCCCAAGTGCGTTTGGCTCAAGGCAACATTGTGAAAAATTCACAAGGCGCCAGTATTATTCTTTCACGGAACTTTGAAATCTCTTTGTTGGATGCGAATCACCGTGAAAAAGCCCGTCATAAAGTGCCTTATGGGGCCAAGTTGATGGTGGCTGATGGTGATATGGTGAAGAAAGGAACTCGTTTAGCCGAATGGGATCCGTACTCTACCCCAATGATTGCGGATGCTGACGGTAAAGCCAAGTTTGAAGACATTATTGCCGGTAAGACTTTGGATGAACGGACGGATGTGTCCACAGGTTTGGTGGAACGCGTGATTATGGAAGCGGATAAACAATCTTCGGCCAAAAACTTGCGTCCTCAAATTTGTATCGTTGGTGAAGATAAGAATGTGGTAAAGACCTCTAAAGGGGCCGAAGCCCGTACTTACCTGCCAAAAGGCGCGATTATTACCGTGAAAAATGGTCAAACCATTCACGTGGGTGATGTGCTTGCTTTGGTGGCGCGTGATTCTAAAACTAAGGATATTACGGGTGGTTTGCCGCGTGTGGCGGAATTGTTTGAAGCCCGTCGTCCAAAGGATGCCGCTATTTTGGCGGAAGCCGCCGGACGCGTGGAATATGATTCTGACTTTAAGGCTCACCGCGTGATCAATGTGGTCACCGAAGACGGCCAAAAGGTCATGCATTTGATTCCAAAGGGTCGTACGCCTGCCGTTTATGAAGGCGATATGGTTCAAAAGGGTGATATGATTGTGGAAGGACCTTTGGCCCCCCACGACATCTTGCGTATTTTGGGCGTGGAAGCCTTGGCACATTATTTGGTGAAAGAAGTTCAGGCTGTGTACCGCTTACAAGGGGTGCGTATCAACGATAAACACATTGA
Source organism: Alphaproteobacteria bacterium (assembly GCA_045598925.1). GTDB lineage: Bacteria > Pseudomonadota > Alphaproteobacteria > CAAHEQ01 > UBA3637 > UBA3637. The sequence goes on along the minus strand of JAZRVC010000010.1, from coordinate 2,635 downwards.
AGTCATTGTGCGTCAAATGATGCGCAAGATGGAAGTGGTGGATGCCGGGGATACCACTTTGTTGGAAGGCGAACAAGTTGAAAAACAACAATTGATTGCTGAAAACATTAAGGCCGAAAAAGCGGGCGGACGTCCTGCGAAAGTCGCGCCTGTGTTGTTGGGTATTACAAAGGCCTCATTGCAGACCAGTTCGTTTATCTCGGCCGCGTCCTTCCAAGAAACAACGCGTGTCTTGACAGAAGCGGCGATTGCCGGCAAGATGGATCCGCTCCACGGATTGAAAGAAAACGTGATTGTGGGTCGCTTGATTCCTGCGGGAACAGGGGCGGCGGTCAAACGCTTGCGTGCCATTGCGGTTGAACGGGATAAGGAAATTGTCGCTCAACGCAATAAAGAAACACATAATGTGTTGGAAGGTGAAGAACAAGCGTAAATGCTTTTTTTCCCAAAAAACTCCCCGATTTAAACGGGGAGTTTTTTTATTGCTATTTTAAAGAAAAAGAATTATAGTAAATCCAAACGAAAGAAGGAGGTTTTTATGAAACAATCACAATCCGGTCGGTCTATGGTGGAAATCTTGGGGGTACTGTCCATTATGGGTGTTTTATCTTTGGTGGGTATTTCTGCTTATTCTTCGGCGATGAAAAAGTATCGTGTGAATGAGATTTTGGCGGGGATTCGGGAAAGGGCTTTGGCGATTTCCGCTTATCAAGGTTTTGGCGGTCATACAGCCACGGATTTGTTGGAATATCAGGGGCAATCCTTAAAGGGGTATTCGGTGGCGTTATATAATCAATCAATTGAAGGATCGGATTTTGCGATTCAAATTGGAAATTTAAGCCAAGAAATTTGTGAACAGGTCGCCTCTCAAGGCTTGCAATCCGCGGTGTTGGTGCGCCCGAACTTGTGTGATGCGGAAGAAGATAACATCATTATTTTCGGCTTTAAAAATGATTTGGCGGGGAAAGAAAATCAACGGGCGGGTGTGAATGAATTATCCACAAACCCGGGCGCGGGTCAGCCGTCTGAAAGTTGCACTGCAGAAGGCACCATCAGATGTAATGCCCAAAATCCTTATATGGTGGAAAAATGTAAGCAAGATGCGGCGGGCACCCTGTATTGGACACAAAAGGAATTGTGCCTGTATGGATGTTCCGGTGGTATTTGCAGTTCGCGGGCCTGTATAGGAAACGCCCAAAAATGTTGGAACGACAGCCAGTTGTTGGTTTGTGAAAACGGCCAATGGGCAGACGAAAAGATTCAATGTACGGCACAGTGTTCTAATGGTCATTGTGGGGAAGATTGTACCGCGACGGATGTGGGGGATCCCACGAAATTGGCTTGTTGGGTTGAAGGGGGTATTCCAATTGTTTATTCTTGCGAATTGAACACAGGTCGCTATACTTACACACACGAAGAAAAGCGTTGCACTGAATCGGGTGCAACTTGTACCACTTGTTTACAGGCGAGTTGATTTAAAAGGCCCAAAGAAAAGGGCCTTTCTTCTTGACAATTTGTTTTTTCTTTTTTATACTGAATACGCTTTCAATGGTTGAAAGCATGGGCGTAGAAAACCCATATCATTTAGAGTTGGCAACAACTCTTTAATAACGTTGACATTCGTCATTTCGGACGGATGTCAGCTGAATAAGGCTTCACGCCCCAATAGGCTGAGCCGTTTAAATGATACGGTTTTCTAACATCCGCCCACTTTATGGTGGGTTTTTTGTTTAACTTTATAACGAATGTTAGGAGAAAAAAATGATTAAAAAATTAAATTTAAATCAAGAACAAGGGCAATCAAACTTTTCCCCCGTCATCTTGAGCGGCCATACCTCACCCTCAGTCATCCTGAGCGGACGCGAAGGATCCATGGATTCTTCGGCTAACGCCTTCAGAATGACGACAGAAGGTGGTCGGTCTATGGTTGAAATGCTGGGGGTACTGGCCATTATCGGGGTGCTGTCCGTGGGCGGTATCGCGGGCTATACCATGGCCATGAATAAATATAAAGCCAATGAAATTTTAAACGGGGGCAGTATGCGTGCGATGATTGTGTCCGCACAATTACAACGAAATAGTAATGCCACCCCTAATATCGGGGAATTTACGGGGGATAAACCCGCAGGGGCAACTTTTGGCGCTCCCACGGTTTCAAGCGATAAAAAAACATTTACTTTTACGGTATCTGATGTCGCCCCTGCCGTTTGCGACCAAATGAAAGCGGTTGTCCCCGATAATTCACAAAACCCTGTCATTGATTGTGAAGCCAGTCCTATCACAATGACCTATAACGCTGATTTAGGCAGTGGTACCGGTGCGGGCGGCAATGAGCCCGCTGGAGAATGTGATGGAACAATTGCCAATTTAAGATATTGTACAGTGGATAATTGTGCAAGTGAAGGTGGTACATGGATTACAACAGGACCAACGCCTTTCTGTGCAAAATTGATGTCCGGTTATGTTGATTGGTGTACCGCCAGAACAGATAAGTGTGGTGGTATTGAACACATGGTATCTTTGGACGATTTAGGCTGTGGTACATCAGGCAATTGTCATCCTGGGGTAGATAGCTTTTGGGTTGCGGATTGTGTCGGTGAAACTTGTACAAATGATAGTACATGTTCTTCTGGCG
>JAZRVC010000009.1:0-56354 GCA_045598925.1 Alphaproteobacteria bacterium | reverse complement strand
AGACGATTCGTTTTAAAGGGAAAAATATCCATAAAATAAACGATTCGTTTTGATTGTAAAATTCATGTCAAATAAAATAAAAAAAAGTTATACCAGTTTTGCCAACCACAATAACTACTATTTTTTATTTATATAAAATAGGATAGTAAAAAGGATAAAATAAAATTTATATTCAGAATTTAGTTTGTCGCATCCGGTTCTAAATGAAGGACAATTTCAGAATCAGGAAAGTCTGTATGAATTAAATGTTCGGCTTGGTCAGCCAGTTGATGGGCTTTCTTTAAAGTGAGCGTTTCTGTCATATGAAGTGTCATTTGAATAAAAATTTGATTGCCTGATTGGCGGGTTTTTAAATCAGTAATTTGATGAATATCTTTAATAGACAGGACATTTTCTTTGATTTTATGACGAATTTCTTGGGGTAATTCCGTATCCATCAACATTTCAATGGCTTGTGAAATAATTTCATAACTGACTTTAATAAGATAAAGGCCGACCCCTACCCCAAATAATGCATCCAACCAACCTGTTTTAATAAAGTAGGAACAGACAAGAGAAATTAAAACGCCTGTATTCATTAAAAGATCGCCTGTATAATGGCACATATCTGATTTAATAGAAAGAGAGCCTGTTAAACGTACCACATATCTTTGAAAGCGAATAAGAATAAACGTCAAAATCAAAGCGATACAAATTATCCAAAAACCTATACATAATTCTGTAGGGGCTGTTTGATGACATAAGCGTTGGCAAGAAGTATAAATTAAAATTCCCCCGGAAATCAGAATAATTAAAGATTGAATGAGTGAGCCGATTCCTTGGGCTTTACCGTGGCCAAAACGATGTTGTTTATCCGCCGGCTGAATAGAATGCTTGACAGCGATAAAATTAATCAAGGAGGTCATTAAATCTTGAACCGAGTCAAATAAAGTAGAAAGAATAGCGACTGAGCCTGTGGTAATAAAAGCCAAAGCCTTTAATAAAATCAATATAAAAGCCACCCCGAGGGAAGCCCAACAGGCGAACAGCATTAAAAACGAATGAGTATGTTTCATAAGGTCTATTATAGTCTTTTTTTTAAAAATTGCTATGGATTTTTAACGAATTTATCCTATATAATATCAGAGTATGTTGTTAAAGGAGTTTTTTTATGTCCAGTTTGTATGATTTATTAGGGGTATCTAAAAATGCGAGTGAAGCGGAGATTAAAAAAGCCTATCGGCAAAAGGCGCGTACCCTTCATCCTGATGTGAATCCCGATAAAAAAGCCCAAGAACAATTTCAAAAAATAACAGGGGCGTATGAAATTTTATCTGATAAATCAAAAAAAGCCCGTTATGACGCAGGAGAAATTGATGAGCAGGGAAACCCTACCCCGTTTGGTCGGGGCGCTTATGACGGCGGTTCTAATCCGTTTAGCGGTGGTTTTGGACGTGGGGGACGCACCTATCGTCAGGGAAATACCACTTATACTAATATAGACCCCGAAGATTTGGCCAGTATGTTCGGGGGATTTGGTGGTGGTGGTTTTAATTTTTCTGATTTATTCGGTGGAATGGGCGGTATGGGCGGTCGGCGTTATCAGACAGCCCCACAAGGTCAAGATGTCCAGTATTCTTTAAGTATTCCTTTTAATCTGTCTATCACAGGGGGTGAAACGACTGTTCGTTTATCAAACGGAAAGCAAGTTAAGGTGAAAGTCCCCGCGGGTGTCGTGGATGAAGCAGTGCTCCGTTTAAAAGGAATGGGACAAATAGGCGGGGATGCTTTGATTAAAATCAAAGTAGAAGAAAGTCGCCTGTATAAACGTTTGAATAATGATATAGAAATGACACTTCCTTTGACTTTAAAAGAGGCAGTATTAGGGACAAAAGTGGTGATTCCGACCCCTTCGGGCAGTTTGGCGGTGAAAATTCCCCCTTATACCAGTGGTCATTCTGTTTTACGGTTAAAAGGAAAAGGGGTGTCAGGAAAAGGAGATTTACACGTTAAAATCAGTATTGTTCTTCCCACAAAAGGTTCACGCAGTTTAACGGATTTTATTGAATCGTGGAAAGATCCAACGGGAAATCCGCGTCCTTTTTAAATTATTTTTGCAATTTTTTCCTAAAAAAGATATAATATATTTATGTCAGATTTAACGATCTATTCTTTAACAGATTTTCCTAAACTTAAAAAAGCAGGCCAATTAGCCGCCGAAGTTTTGGACTATATTACTCCTTTTGTAAAGCCTGGGGTCAGTACAGGGGCTTTGGATGATTTGATGGATGAATATATCACTTCTCACGGGGGACGCACGGCTTGTCGTGGGTATAATGGGTATCCGAAGTGTACCTGTATTTCCCCAAATCATGTGATTTGTCATGGGATTCCTTCTGAAACAAAATTTTTAAAAGACGGTGATATTATCAATATAGATGTGACCGTGATTGTAGATGGGTGGTATGGCGATACCTCACGGATGTATTATGTGGGAAAAGTGGGGGTTAAAGGGCGGCGGTTGGTTGAAACGACCTATCGCACTATGATGGCGGGCATCCATGCGGCCGGACCCGGTCAAACCACAGGAGATATCGGGGCCGTGATGGAAGAAGTTGCCAATAAAGAAGGCTATTCCACTGTTCATGATTATTGCGGACATGGGATCGGACGCGTGTTTCATAGTGCGCCGAATATTTTAAATTATGGTCATCCTGGTAAAGGGGTAAAATTAGTCCCGGGGCTGGTCTTTACGGTAGAGCCGATGGTCAATACGGGCTCTGGCGATACTTTAACTCTTAAAGACGGATGGACAACGGTCACGAAAGATAAGGGCCTTTCTGCCCAGTTTGAACATACTTTAGGGATTACCGAAGACGGCATTGAGATTTTTACTTTATCCCCAAAAGGTTATACCTATCCCCCTTATCAGGAGTAAAAAATGGTTGGGTCTGAAGGACATCGTCAGCGGGTATTGGAAAAATTTTTAACCTATGGCGGTGAAATTTTTGCCGATTATGAACTGTTGGAATTTATTTTGATGCAGGCAATTCCCCGAAAAGATGTAAAGCCTTTGGCTAAAGAATTATTGGCGTCTTTCGGATCGTTGGAAAATATCCTGAATGCACCCACAGATCAATTAAAACAGGTCAAAGGTGTGGGCGATAGAACGATTGCTCTTTTTCACCTGATGATGACGGTATGTCAAAAAATCACCAAAGAAAAACTCCATAACGCCCCTATTCTGGCGGATTGGCAAAGTTTATTGGATTATGCACAACTTATTTATGCGGGTGAAACGATTGAAAAATTACGGGTACTCTTTTTAAATCAACATTATCAATTGATTCATACAGAGGTTCATCAAACAGGAACCATCAACCATGTGCCTGTGTATCCCCGAGAAGTGTTAAAACGCGCCTTAAATTTAAACGCATCAGCGGTGATTTTAATGCATAATCATCCGTCGGGCGACCCCCTGCCCTCTAAAGATGATTTGGAAGTCACCAAAGAAATTGAACGCTTACTCAATACAATTCCGATTAAAATGTTGGATCATCTGATTATCGGTACGAATAAAAAAGTCTATTCGTTTCGGGCACATCACTTATAAACTATTCGTCCCCTATTTTTAGGGCCTGAATAAAGGCATTTTGCGGGATTTCCACTTCCCCGAATTGACGCATCCGCTTTTTACCTTCTTTTTGTTTTTCCAACAGTTTTCGCTTACGGGTAATATCCCCCCCATAACATTTGGCGGTCACGTCTTTACGGAAAGCCGAAATATCTTCACGGGCGATAATTTTACCGCCGATACTTGCCTGAATCGGAATTTTAAATTGATGACGGGGAATCAGGTCTTTAAGACGGGCACAAATCTGCCGCCCGCGTCGTTCGGCTTGACTGCGGTGTGCCAAAAACGCCAAAGCATCCACCTGTTCGCCATGAACCAATATATTGACACGCACCAGGTCTGATTCGTGATAGGCATCTACTTCATAATCAAAACTGGCATAGCCCCGCGAGATAGACTTGAGTCTATCATAAAAATCAAACACAATTTCGTTCAAAGGCAACCGATAAACCGCCATCGCGCGATTGCCGACATAGGTTAAATCAATCTGTTCGCCCCGCCGTTCGGTGCACAATTGCAAAATGCCCCCCAAGTATTCATCAGGGGTCAGAATCGTGGCTTTTACCCAAGGTTCTTCAATTTTATCAATAGTGGTGACATCCGGCATATCGGCGGGATTATGCATGCTTAGCATCGTCCCGTTGGTTTTATAGACTTTATAGGCGACCGATGGTGCGGTTGTAATCAAATTGAGGTTAAATTCACGATTGAGTCTTTCTTGGATAATTTCCATGTGTAGCAATCCCAAAAAGCCACAACGGAACCCCTGCCCCAAGGCCATGGACTTATCGGGGGTAAATTGGAAACTGGCATCATTCAGTTGTAATTTTTCAATCGCTTCTTTTAAGGCTTCATAATCCGACATATCCACAGGGAACATAGAGCAAAAAACGACACTTTGGCTGGGTTTAAATCCGGGTAAAGCGGTTGTACAGGGATGCTTTTCATCCGTAATCGTATCCCCAACCTTTGTTTCACCAATGGTTTTTACGCCACAAATCACAAAGCCGAGTTCCCCTGTTTGAATTTCGTTGGTGTCTTGCATTTTTGGGGTAAAATAACCCAAGCGTTCTACTTTATAGGTGGCGCCTGTAGACATAAATTGAATCTGTTGATTTTTCTTTAACGTGCCATCAATGACCCGTACCAAAATCACAATCCCCAGATAGGCATCATACCAAGAATCCACCAACATGGCTTTGGTGGGTGCTTCGGGTTGCCCTTGTGGGGCAGGGAGCCTATCCACAATCACTTTCAGAACATCCTCTATCCCAATGCCCGTTTTGGCGGAAATCAGAGGGCAGTTCGTGCAATCCAGCCCAATCACATCTTCAATTTGTTTTTTGACCCGTTCCGGATCAGCGGCGGGTAAATCAATTTTATTGATGACAGGAACAATTTCGTGGTTGGCATCTAAGGCTTTATACACATTAGCCAGGGTTTGTGCTTCTACCCCTTGGGTGGAATCTACTACCAAAAGTGAGCCTTCACAAGCGTGCAAAGAACGGCTGACTTCATAGCCAAAATCCACGTGTCCCGGGGTGTCAATCAGGTTTAAAATATAGTCGCCATATTTCAGGCGCACGGTTTGGGCTTTAATCGTAATGCCCCGCTCCCGTTCAATATCCATATTGTCCAACAGTTGTTCCTTCATTTCACGATCGCAACCAGCCCCGCATTTTTGAATCAAACGGCCGGCCACACTGGAGTTACCGTGGTCAATGTGCGCCACAATTGAAAAATTACGAATTTTAGATAAATCAATCATAGGGGTATTATAGCGAAATTCTTTTAATTTCGCAAGAAAAAGGTTGCTTTTAGACCTGAACTGTGTTAAACAGGAATTGTATTTCATGAATAAGGAGGAAATATGGGAATAAAAAAGACATTAGCAATGCTTAGTTTAGCCGCTGGTGCCACCATGGGATCTATGAAGGCTGAAGCAAAAGTGATTCATCCTGAAAGAAGATCAGATCGGATTGAACATCGTGCACATCATCATGACGCACATAAAGTGGAAAAAGCCGCTTTTGTCGGTGGTTTGATTGGCGGTGTAATTGCCGGATTGACAGGAAATCAAGTTGCTGCACCAACGAAAGTGGTGAAAAAGACGGTCGTTGTGAAAAAAACAATCACGCATTCTTGGTGGCCTTTTGGCAGATAATTATTTAACAAAGGAGAAAATTATGGGAATTAAGAAAAAATTAGCAATGGCCAGTTTGGCCGTGAGTGCCGTGGCAGCACCGGTAAAACAGGCCGAAGCACATCATCATCCGGACCCTGTGGCCGCTGCTTTAGTGGGCGGGGTTGTCGGCGGCGTGGTGGGGGCTGCTATCAATCAAGCGACGACACCGACAACAACTGTGGTTCAACCCGTTGCGGCTACCACAGTGGTGCAACCGGTGGCGCAAACAACGGTTGTTCAACCTGTGGCACCTGTCGTGGTGGAAAAAACAGTTGTGGTGGAAACGCCTGTTGTGATTCACGGTCATCATCATCGCCACTTACCGCCTCCACGTCCAAGACATCATCGGATTCGCCCTGGATGTCGGGGAAGATAAGTTTTTAAGCCCTTGTATTTCAAGGGCTTTTTTCTGATTGATTTGACTTTTTTGGGTTTTTCAAGTATAATCAATCCCGTCAGATAATCGGACAATCGCTGACTGAAAAGTTGGAGGAAAGTCCGGGCTTTTAAAGGACACAATACCGGATAACGTCCGGGCGGGGTGACCCGATGGATAGTGTCGCAGAAAACAAACCGCCCATTTTATATGGGTAAGGGTGAAACGGCGGGGTAAGAGCCCACCGCATAGGCCGAGAGGTGCTATGGCACGACAAACCCTATTGAAAGCAAGACCAAACACAGATAGCCCTGTGATCGGATACATTACAGGTTCAAACGAAAGTCCTGATTCGGCTATCAAAAGGTAGGTTGCTTGAGTTATTGAGTAATCAATGAACCAGACGAATGATTGTCCCACGACAGAACCCGGCTTATAGATTATCTGACTTTTTCCGCCTTTTCGGGCGGATTTTTTTAATCCCGATGATACGGGTGGCCGTCCCAGATGGTTTTAGCGCGATAGAGTTGTTCCGCCAACACCACACGCATTAAAAAATGGGGCAGGGTCATACGTCCGAAGGAAAGCGTGAGGTTTGCGCGTTGTAAAACGGCCTTTCCGTGCCCGTTGGCACCCCCAATCATTAAAATAATGTCTTGGGCTTTGTCTTTGGCTTTTTTTAAGGTGGCGGCAAATTCCCGTGAAGACAGGGGTTGCCCATGTTCATCCAAAGCCACCACAAAATCGCTGTCTTTAATATTATTTAACAACAGTTTGGCTTCGGCATTTTTGAGTTCTGACTCATTCAAGGGTTTTTTTTCAACAAACTCTTTGACTTCCACTTTTTCGCGAATCATTTTTAAATAATCCGCAATCAGTTCAGATTCAGGTGTATTTGTTTTTAATTTACCAATTGCACGAATTTGAATCATTTTGTTTTCTTTTCATATTTGCAAGGTAAAAGTGTTTTAATACTGGCTGTGGTCCAACCGCGCTTATTTTTGGCAGGAATAATGACTGTGGCTTTGGGACCATAATCCGCAATATATTCCCGACATTTACCGCAAGGGGAAATAACATAACTGGGCTTATCACGTACCGCAACAATCATTTCAATCTCCATTTTCTTTTCAGCGGTGTTGGCCGAACCGATGGCGATAATTTCGGCACAAGTGGCGATAGACGGTTGAGTTGTACCGGCATTGAGTCCCAGATAGACACGGCCTGACTTGGTTAAAATCGCGGCCGCTACCACCGAGTGATGATTTCCTTTTTCATATCTGGCCTCAATTAAATCTTGGGCCATTTCAACTAAAATTTGTGGGGTGATTTTTTTCATTTTATAACTCCTCAATTTCAACAATATCTTCCATCATTTCGTCCAAAGCCTCCCGATCTTCTTCTTTGTATTCCACAATAGGGAGTTTTTTAGGTTCGGGTTTTTTGATTTCTTCCTGTAAATGGGCGGGCAGAGTTTGTTCCACTTGAGTGGCCAGCATTTGAATATATTTGACAGACACGTTTTCTTGTTCCATTTGGGTAATTTGCTTTTGCGTAAAGGCCATTTGAGCGGTGAAGAGCCAGACCAAGACAATCAATAACACCGCCCGTGCAATCCCGAAGGCGGTGCCCAAAATGCGATCTAACCCTGACAGGGAACTTTTGCGTAATTTTTTGGTAATACGGGCATTAAAAACAGTCATTATCACCAAAATAATCAAAGCGGCCGATCCGGACAAAGACAGGCTCCATAAATTCACCCGTTCCACTTTGTCTGATAAAAAAGAAAACAGCGGTTGATAACTGTACAGGGCGGCGATACCGGCCAAAATCCAACTGGTAATCCCCAACAATTCACGCAACAATCCCCGATACAGGGCAAACAAGACGGATACCAACATTGTGATTAAAACGAATAAATCAATCATTCCCATGAGTGTCTCCTTTATTAAAGAAAGTTAAAAGTGTTTTTAAATTTCCGATTTCTGTTGTTTTAAACGAACTTTTTTTATTTTTATTCGGGGGAACAAGCGCTTTGGTAAAGCCCAGTTTCCCCGCTTCTTTTAAACGTAAATCAGATTGGGGTACATTGCGGACTTCCCCTGATAAGCCGATTTCTCCGAAAAAGACCATATCCGCGGGCAGGGGATGATTAAAGGCCGAAGAAAGAATAGCCATAACGGCCGCCAAATCCACCGCAGGTTCGTTGAGGCGCATTCCTCCCGCCACATTTAAAAAAATGTCTTTATTGGCCATAGAAACGCCACAGCGCGCCTCTAAAACCGCCAATAGCATATTCAACCGATTACTATCCCACCCCACGACAGCCCGACGGGGATTTGTACCTGTCATCGGGGCAACCAGGGCTTGAATTTCCACCAACATGGGACGAGTGCCTTCAATGCCTGCAAACACACAACTGCCCGACACGTTGCCTTGTCTGTCGGCCAAAAAGAGGGCCGACGGATTGGGAACTTCACTTAAGCCTTTTTCTGTCATTTCAAAAACACCGATTTCATCCGTGGCGCCAAAACGATTTTTAACCGACCTTAAAATACGGAAGTGATGTCCTCTATCGCCTTCAAAATAAAGAACGGTATCAACCATATGTTCCAACACACGCGGGCCGGCCAGCGTTCCTTCTTTGGTTACATGCCCCACCAAGAATAAGACAAATTGACGCTTTTTGGCCAAACGAATCAGTTCATGGCCGCATGCCCTGACTTGTCCCACAGTCCCCGGGGCCGATTCCACCGCGTCATTATACATGGTTTGAATGGAATCAATCACAACAATATCAGGGGCATCAGGGGTATCCAGACTGGCCACAATATCACGCACGTGGGTTTCACTGGCCAAATCCACAGGGGCATTGGCTAACCCCAATCGCATGGCGCGCAGGCGTACTTGGTCAATGGATTCTTCGCCCGAAATATAGGTGCAACGGGTGGCTTTTCCTGCTTTATTTACCCCTTTGGCCAGTTGCGCGACCGCCTGTAAAAGTAAGGTAGATTTTCCAATCCCCGGGTCGCCCCCCACCAAAATCACAGAACCGGGAACAAGGCCACCCCCACATACACGATCCAATTCCAAAATGTTAGATTTTAAACGAAACAAAATTTCAGGTGCCCCTTGCAGGTTTTCAAATTTAATCTGATGACCGTTTTGTCCGCCGGTAGCGGTGGGACTATCGGCTGTGGCAATAGCTTCTTCTTGAATTGTATTCCATTGGCCGCAGGCCGAGCATTGTCCTGCCCATCTGGGATAAATGGTGCCGCAATTTTGACACACAAATTGGGTTGTTTTTTTCATTCTTGAGCCTTGACTTCCATTTGAATAGGACCAATGGCAGAGCCCGCCACAAATTGACGCACATAAGGGTTAGAGGTTGTTTCTAATTCTTTCACCGTGCCCATCCAAATAATGCGTCCGTTATACAGCATGGCAATTTTGTCCGCGATTTTTTTGGCACTTTGCATATCGTGGGTGATGGTGAGGGCGGTCGCGCCCAATTTTTTCACCGAACGCACAATTAAATCATTGATGACATCCGACATAATGGGATCCAATCCCGTTGTGGGTTCATCAAAAAAGAGGGTATCCGGATTGATGGCAATGGCTCGGGCTAATCCTACCCGTTTTTTCATGCCACCCGATAAATCCGCCGGATACACGTCTGCGATATCGGGTTTCAGTCCCACTTCGGCCAACTTTTGGATAGCAATCTTTTTGGCTTTTTCCCGCGTCATATTTTTTTGTTGTAAAAGGGCAAAAGCGACATTTTCCCAAACGGATAGGCTGTCAAATAAAGCGGCGCCCTGAAACAACATCCCGATTTGTTTGCCGTAAAATTTCACTGTGCCTTTATCGGGCTTTAACAGATTTAAAATACATTTTAATGTAACGGATTTTCCTGTCCCGGACCCCCCGATAATGACCACAGATTCGCCTTGATGAATTGTTAAATCTACCCCATCCAAGACACGTTTATGCCCGAAGGATTTATGGACGTTTTTTAATTCAATTTGTACTTTTTTCATTTGACCTCACAGATTGACAAAGGCTTCTGTCAGTAAATAGTTGAAAATTAAAATCAAGATACTGGCGGACACAACCGCATTTGTGGTGGCTTGTCCCACCCCTTGGGCACCGCCTTTGGAATTAAAACCATTATAGCATCCCATCAACGCAATTAAAAAGCCAAAGACGCCCGCTTTTACCAAACCCGAAATAATATCCATCGGCTTAAGGTAGTTCCAAGTATTGATGAGGTAAGTGGTGGCATTAAAATCCATTTTATAGACACCCACAAAGTATCCCCCGCAAACGCCCAAAATATCGCCGATTAAAACCAAAACGGGCATCATTAAAATTCCCGATAAAACGCGTGGCGCAATTAAATATTTAAACGGATTGGTGTTGAGGGTGGTTAAAGCATCAATTTGTTCGGTGACTTGCATGGTGCCGATTTCGGCCGCCATGGCTGCCCCGATACGACCCGCCACCATCAAGGCGGCCATCACAGGCGCCAATTCTCTGGTAACGGCGACCAATACAACCATAGACACAGCCCCTTCTGCCGAAAATTTAGACACGGCTTCATAGGTTTGAATCGCAATCACCATCCCCGAAAACAAAGTGGTCAAAGCCACCACAGGCAAAGAGTAAAAGCCGATTTCAATCAGTTGTCGGGCAAACTCTCGTGCATAAAACGGGGGATGCACGCAAGCCTTTAATGTCCGGCCCGTGAATAAAATCAAATCCCCGGCGGATTCAAAAAAATTCAGCATCACACGACCCAATGTATTGATAAATTTGAAAATCGTCTTCATTCAAACTCCTTTATCCCTTTTAGGGATAATTTTAGGCGCTTGGGAAAAAAAAGGCAAGAAAAAAAGACAGGCGATGGGGCCTGTCTTTCAAAAACAAAATTTTTGTTAAAAGAAATATTTTAACTTCAGCATCAATGTATCCGAATTGATGCGGGAGGTATCATAGCCTTTGCCTCCTTTTTCATTTACCCATAAGTGGCGGTATTCCAACGCCGCCCCAACGGGCCATTGCGCAAAATCATATTCTACACCGCCGATAATTTGTCCGGCGATGGTGTTATTGTGATCCCAGCGGGCATAGCCCAATCCAAAGCCCACATAAGGTTCAGCAAACCATCCTGTATCGGGAATAATGGCTGTGGCATTGGCCATTAAGGCTTTAAATTGACGGGTGCGTCCATAATCCGGTTCCACATCCATGCGTAAAAATTCGCCTTCTACCCGAATATCGGTCCATTCTGTTGGAATAATTGTCCCCGCAAACAAAGACCACAGAGTTGAAAAAGTTTCCATATCGTATTTTTGCCCGTTGGTGACAGCATGTCCGCCGTTCCAACTGGCCCCGACACCTGCCCCCGCATAATTTTCGGCGTGTCCGGCGCAAGAGAGCAGTAAACCCGCCGCCAGTAATGTTAAAAATTGAAGTTTCATTTTGTGTTTCCCCTTTCATTCAGATGATAAGTTCAGCATAATTGGATTATAAGAACTTGTCAAGATAAATTTATATCATTTTATGTAAAAAAACACATCCCTTTCAATTTAAAGGGAATATGTTCTTTTAAATTTTTGAACTTATTTGGATTTCTTGCAAGCCTTTTTAGCGCAAGGTTTCTTGGCACAGGCTTTTTTAGCGCAAGTTTTTTTCGCACAAGCACAAGGTTTTTTCACCACAGTTTTCACGGCCACTTTAGCAGGTTGAGCCGGTTTTTTCACTGTTTTTTTGGCGGCTGCAGGCTTTTTCGCGCAGGGCTTTTTAATCGCCACTTTCTTTGGGGCAAAAAATTGTTCGCAGGCTTTCATCCAGAAAAATTCCGCAGAACCATCCGGACGGCCGGCTTTTTCCCATAAGAAATAAGCGGCTTCACGAATCATATTTTCGTTTATTTGTGTCATGATAATACTCCTCTTGTTATATCAACAACAACTGCATCCTAAAACAAAAATAAAATTTTTGCAATACTTTTTTTATTGATTAGGTGCTTTTTTTTGTAAAAAAGTCAAAAGTTGGTCTAAGGGCAGAGGACGGGAAAACCAATAACCTTGTCCCAAATCGCATCCGTTTTTCTCTAACCATTCCTTTTGTTCGGTTGTTTCAATGCCTTCGGCCAAAACGGGGAATCCCAAATCATGACCCAAGCGAATCATAGAAGCCACAATCGTTTGATTTTTATCGTGCTTAAACAATTCTTGTACAAAATCCATGTCAATTTTTAATTTTTTGATATTCAGATTTTTCAGGGCATTAAAAGACGCGTAGCCTGTACCGAAATCATCCAAAGAAATCGCCACATTTAATTCTTCCAACTTTTTGAAAGTATCGGATTCAAACATTTCCCGATCAATATTTTGGCTTTCGGTAATTTCACATTCCAAGAAACTGGGATTGATATGGGCGCCTTGCAACGCATCCTGAATTTTTTGGACAATGCCTGCGGTTTTTAATTGAGCCACGGAAAAATTGACCGCCAAGTGTAAATCACGATAGCCGGCTTCATGAATCAAATGTAAATCCGTCAGTGTTTGTTTCAGCAACATATCCGTAAATTCTGTAATCAAACCGCTTTCTTCCAAGACAGGAATAAATTCATTGGGTGGTACGATTCCACGACGGGCATCATTCCATCTCATCAACGCTTCCAACCCCAACACTTTACCTGTTTTTAAATCAAATTCCGGTTGGTAATAAAAAACAAATTCGCCGTTTTTCATGGCTTTTCTTAAGCGTTCCGGTGTAATTTTCTTTTGAAATAAGTTGCTAAATAAAGACATTTTATCCTCCTTGTCTTGAGCTTTATAAGATATGTATACACATTTTTTTTATAAAAAGCACGCTTTTTTTTCAAAAAGACTACACTTTTTGATTTTTTCTGAGTATAATACGCTTATTTAAAGAAGAAAGGATAAAAATGACAAGACAAAAACCAGTTATGCTCTGTATTTTGGATGGATGGGGCTATCGCGCGACAAAAGAAAATAATGCTATTGAAATGGGGGCAACACCCGTTTGGCACAAGTTGGTGGAAACTTATCCGCATACGATGTTGGAAACATCCGGTTTAGAGGTGGGGCTGCCCGACGGACAGATGGGAAACTCAGAGGTGGGCCACACGAATTTGGGGGCAGGGCGTGTCGTCATGCAGGATCTTCCCCGTATTGATCAAGCGATTCAAAATCATACCTTGGATACAAACCCAGTGTTGGTGGAATTGGAAAAAACATTGAAAGCCAACGGGGGGACTTGTCATTTGATGGGATTGTTAGGGCCAGGGGGTGTTCATGCCCAACAACGTCATATTGTGGCGTTGGCGGGGCTTTTAAATCAAGCGGGTATTCCTGTGGTGATTCACGGCTTTTTGGACGGACGGGATACGCCGCCGGCTTCGGCCCGTGGCTTTGTGAAAGAACTGGTTGAATCAATTCATGACATGCCTTTGGTGAAAATCGGTACATTGGGTGGTCGTTATTACGGTATGGATCGGGATAATCGTTGGGAACGGGTATCTTTGGCTTATGAGGCAATCGTGAACGCCCAAGGAAATCGTTTTGATACGGCGGATGCAGCGATTGAAAAATCCTATCAGGAAAATGTCTTTGATGAATTTATGGTGCCGGCGGTGATTGGCGATTATCAAGGGATGAAAGACGGGGATGCGGTGATGATGGCGAACTATCGTTCCGATCGGGCGCGTGAAATCAATCGGATGCTGTTGCAACCGGACTTTAATTTATGTGCGCGTTCTCGTGTGGTGCAATTTTCGGATGCGGTGATGATGACCGAATATTCCAGTGAACATAAACAATGGATGAAGACATTGTTCCCGCCCGAAGAATTAAAACATATCTTTGGGGAAGAAGTGGCCAATGCGGGCCTGAAACAACTCAGAATTGCGGAAACAGAAAAATATGCGCACGTCACGTTCTTTTTTAATGGCGGATTGGAATCAGTTTTCCCAAATGAGGAACGGATTTTAGTGCCCAGTCCCAAGGTCGCAACCTATGATTTAAAGCCTGAAATGAGTGCCGTGGAAGTCACCAATAAGTTGGTGGACGCTATTCATCAAGACAAGTTTGATGTGATTGTGGTGAACTATGCCAATGGTGATATGGTGGGACATACGGGTTCTATTCCCGCAGCGATTAAAGCTGTTGAAACGGTGGATGCCTGTTTGGGGCGTGTGTTAGCAGCCTTAAAAGAAAAAGACGGGTGTGCTTTTGTGGTGGCCGATCATGGCAACTGCGAAGATATGGTGGATGAAAACGGTAAGCCCAAAACCAGTCATACCAATACGCCGGTCAAGGCGGTCTTGTATAATGCCCATGGGGTCAAGGGACTCAAAAAAGGACGGTTGGCGGATGTGGCGCCGACTTTACTCAGTCTGTTAGATTTACCTCAACCCAAAGAAATGACAGGAACAAATTTAATAGAAAAGGAATAAGATGAAAGCCTTTGTTGTTTTTGCTTTTTTATTGATGGCGGCCGGCGGGGTCGGGGCTGTGTCAACGGCCACGCTGGATGATTTGAAAAAAGTGGAAACTCAATTAAAAGCAGAACAACGGGTGCAAAAAGAATCTCAACAAAAAGTGGCGGCTTTGACACGCGAAGTGAAAGAAGTTCAGGTGGATTTGATTACCACAGCCCAAAAAATTCAACGCAAAGAAAATGAACTGTCCGCGTTGGAACAACAAAAAAAAGAATACAAACAACAAGAAGAAATCTTGGAAGAAAAGTTAGATTTATCCGATAAGCAATTATATCGGGTGATGAAGGGGTTGCAAACTTTGGCGTTGCGTCCGCCGGAATTGTTGTTGGTGCAAAAAAAGACGCCTGTCAACACGTTGCGCAGTAAGATGTTGATGCGTTATAGTGTACCGATGATTGGTTTGGTCAAGCAAGAAACCTTAGAGAACTTAAAAAAATTGATTCAAGTGCGTCAGCAACTGGGGGATAAAGTGGTCCGTATTCAACGGGTTCATTTGGATTTAACAGCCCAAAATAAAAAAATGAATCAGTTGCTTAAAGAAAAAAAGAAGATGCAAGAACGTTATACATCCGATTATTTGTCCGCTAAAAAGAAAGCGCAATTGTTGTCCAGTAAAGCGCAAGACTTAAAAGACTTATTGCAACAATTAGAAAAAGAACAGGCCCAAAAACAGCGCCAAATGGTTCGCCCTGTTGGAACGGGGAATTTTGAACGGGCCCATGGGCATCTTTCTTGGCCGGCCGGGGGAAAATTGACGCAACATTTTGGGGCGGCCAGTGTATCGGGGGCCCATGCCAAAGGCTTGATTTTAAAAACGCATCCGAACGGGCGGTTGATTGCGCCTTTTGATGGGGTTGTTTTGTTTGCGGGGCCTTTCCAAAATTATGGTCAGTTGTTGATTATAGATCATGGCAACGGATATATGACAGTGTTGGCAGGGATGAGTCAGATTGATGTCATGGTGGGGCAAGAATTGTTGGCGGGTGAACCCATTGGTCAAATGGGACAAAATTATACGGATTTATATTTGGAAATGCGTCATCAAGGGCAAGCGATTGATCCTGAACCTTGGTTTGTGAAGGGGGGATTGTTATGAAAAAATTATTGATTTTGTTGATGGCCAGTGTGTGTGCGAGTTCTGTGTCGTTGGCCAAAGAAACGACCGAAGCACCAGATGACCCCTATTTGTTGATGGATTTATTAGGGGCGACTTTTGAACAAATTCAAAAAGATTCTGTAGAACCTGTCAGTTATCGGCAATTAGTGGAAAAATCCATCAATGGTGTTTTAACGTCGTTAGATCCGCACTCGGGCTTTTTGGATTTAGAAGAAACAGAAGAAATGCAAACGCAAACAACCGGTGAATTTGGGGGATTGGGATTAGAGGTCGCTGCGGATAAAGATTTGGTGCGTATTACTGCCCCGATTGATGGGACTCCGGGGGCAAAAGCGGGTTTGCAAGCCGGGGATTATATCAGTCATATTGACGGTGTTTCTGTGGTGGGGATGAGTTTAAATGAGGCGGTTAAAAAAATGCGAGGTAAGCCCAAAACAAAAATTAAATTGGGTATTTACAGAAAAAATAAAAAACCTTTTACGGTCACCTTAACGCGTGAAGTGATTAAAGTTCAACCCGTGAAGTTTGAACGTAAAGGCGATATGGGTTATCTCAGGGTGTCTACGTTCAGTGAAGGCGCTGGCATAAAAACAAAAGAAGCGATTCAAAAACTCACAAAAGACATTGGGGTAGAAAAACTCAAAGGTTTTGTGTTGGATTTAAGAAATAATCCCGGGGGATTGTTGGAAGAAGCGGTTGCGGTGGCTGATTTATTTTTAACACAAGGCGAAATTGTTTCTACCCGTTCCAGAAACCCGGAAGACACTTTACGTTTTTCGGCCAAAGACGGGGATGAAACAAAGGGACTTCCTTTGGTGGTACTGATCAATGAAGGATCCGCCAGTGCCAGTGAAATTGTGGCCGGGGCTTTGCAAGATCATCGGCGGGCTGTGATTGCGGGACTGAAATCTTTCGGAAAAGGCTCGGTACAAAATATTCGTCAAATCCCTGGAATTGGTTCTATTAAAATTACCACGGCGCGATACTATACGCCGTCGGGACATTCTATTCAAACCAAGGGGATTGAACCAGATGTGCAAATTCCGCGGGGAAAGTTAGAGGCTTATCCTGTGCTAACAGGTTATAGTGAGGAAAATTTAGAAGGGGCTTTGGATTTGGATCATATGCCCCAAGCCAAAAATCCGTTTGAAGAAGAAACACCCAAGGAAGACAAATCGGATTATCAATTGGATCGGGCTTTGGATTTAGTGAAAGCCTTGTGGGTGGATTCTCAGAAAGAAGGGTAAATGTCAAGATATCGTGATGCAGTTGGGGTAATGATTATCAATCAGGATAAAAAGTTGTTTTTGGCTTATCGGGCTTGGACACAACATTCTAAATATCATTGGCAAATGCCGCAAGGGGGGATTGATACGGGGGAAACAGCAGAAGCCGCGGCTTGGCGTGAAATGTATGAAGAAACGGGGCTTACACCTGAAAACACCACTTTGATTAAAGTTTCCGATAATTGGTACACCTATGATTTACCGGATAAAAAAAATCGAACGATTGACGGGGAACGGCAAAAATGGTTTTTAATGTTGTTTAAAGGAAAGCGTCAGGATATCAATTTAAAAATACAAAAACATCCCGAATTTGTTCGTTATCGTTGGGCCGATCCGCGTAAAGCCCCCTATTTAATTATTCCGTTTAAAAAGCAAGTGTACGAACAGGTCTTGGCCGAATTTCTGCCCGTCGTTGAAAAATTAGAGATTTAAAAGTTTTGTGAATTTTTCGGCGCCTGTTGGATTTAAATGATCGGCATCCAAAAAGTCTCTGTCTTTAAATTTTTTTGAACAACGCCAATTTAAAATTTTAAAACCGTATTTTTTCTGGGCGGCAAATAAAGATTTAAAAAGTTCTTTATCAGCTTGTTGAATCAATTGATTATAATCTTGTCGGTGTGGTGTAATGATCACAATGAGTTCTATTTTCTTTTTTTGGCAACAGTGGGCAATATTTTCCAATAAATAGACCTGATCTGTTGGTCGATGATTTTCACACAAGTGATGGGCGACTCTTTTTTTAAGATCTTTATATTGTTTTCTTTTTGATGTTTTAGGGATAAAAGCGGGGATTGGAAAATATCCGTCAAAGTCTTTTGTTTGAACTAAGGTTGATTCATCAAAATTTTCCAAACGATGTTTTAATGCTTTTTGTAATCCATGGGGCATATGTAAATGCGGATACGGAATATGATAAAAATAATTTAATAAAAAGCACAGTTCTTGATTATTTCCTTTATCAATTTCATGTCCAGGGGAAAACACTGAAAAGGACAGATACACCCTCTGTAAATGGGGAGGAATATATTGATTGAATAATTTTTCAATGGTATAGAGATCCAGGTTCATAGAAGCCATGTTAAATGCCCATCCGGAACGATAAAATTTTGGGTTGAAAGCTTGTGCCATATGAGATGACCCCAAAGCCAAAACTTCTATTTTATTTTTGACTCGTTCAAACCCGTTTCGTTTTAAAACAATTTCATTAAAACGATACTTACCAATTCGACGTGGGCGAATTTTACGCCAAATAACTTTTAAAAGACCCATAAAGATATTTTACCAAAATAGCATAAAATATCAATCAAAAAATTATTGTTGAACGGGTTCTTTACTGACAATGACCATGGCTTCACGTAAGACACGGTCTTCCAACATATAACCTGTTTGCAGTTGTTCAATAATAGTTCCGTTGGGTTTGGACGGATCTTCCACTTGTTGAATCACTTGGTGTTTATCGGGATTAAACACAGAGCCCACATCTTGCATTTGTTGGACGTGGTGTTTTTCCAAAGCCCCCAACAATAATTTATGGGTCATTTCAATACCTTGGAAAAAACCGGTAAAAAACGGGGGGAGTTGTTCGGTTGATTTGCCCATTTCCACACGGGCGTGTTTCATGGCGTTTTCCAAATTATCCACCACCTGTAAGACGTCTTTGGCAAAATCTTTAATGGCATATTTTGTATTGTTTTGCATATCCAAGGCACAGCGTTTGCGCAAATTTTCCATTTCGGCCGCCGTGCGTAAAGCCAAATCTTTCCAATGCAGGACTTCTTGGGCCAACTTTTCCACTTGTTCTTCGGCCACGGGAGCCGGAGGAGTTGCTTCCTTTTTTTGTTCGGGCATCGGGTTTGGTTTTTGCGTTGCGGACTTATTATTTTTATTCATCAGATATCCTTTCGTTTGATTATTCTTATATGTAGTCTTTTGAAACACAAAAATCAAGGGTCTGGCCTTAAACTTGCTTTTTTTTGTGAAAAAGAGTACAATCATCCCCATAACAAAGGAGTTTTAAAATGACAAGACATTCTGGCAGAAGTAATGATGAAATGCGTGAACTGACTTTACAATCCCATGTGAATAAACATGCGGAAGGGTCGTGTTTGGTGAAATGTGGGGATACACACGTTCTGTGTACCGCCAGTGTGGAATTTAAAGTGCCCGCTTGGATGAAAGGGCAACACAGCGGGTGGATTACCGCTGAATACGGCATGCTGCCACGGGCCAACGCGACACGGATTGATCGGGAAGCCATTAAAGGAAAACAAGAAGGGCGCACCCATGAAATTCAACGTTTAATCGGGCGTTCTATTCGTTCTGTGGTGGATTTACATCAAATGCAAGGGATGACCATTAAAATTGATTGTGATGTTTTACAGGCCGATGGCGGCACTCGGACAGCGTCCATTACGGGGGCGTGGGTGGCGGTACGTCAAGCCCTTAATAAATTATTGGCCGAAGGAAAATTGGAACGCGACCCGATGTTTGGTCAGGTGGCGGCGATTTCTTGCGGCATTGTGCAAAAAAATTTGGTGTTGGATTTGGATTATTTGGAAGATTCCAATGCCGGAACAGATGCGAACTTTGTGATGAATAATTTGGGTCAGTTGGTGGAAGTCCAAGGCACGGCCGAAGCGGCGCCTTTTACGAGTGAAGAATTGATCAATCTAATTTCCATGGCGGGAAAAGTCATGCCCGAAATTATGAAAAAACAATTGGACGCTGTTAAATAAGTTTAACTTTTTCCAAACAAATCGTGGGGTCTATTTGGTGGGCCACTTGAATATAATGCTGATTTTCTTCGGTGATGAAAAAACGGCGCGTGCTTTGACGGGACAGGGTGTTGTCAATTTCAGGATGTCGGCTTAAATAATTCGCCAATTTGGCGCCCATAAATTCATCTTGAGAAATCAAGCGTGTGTTGGGCAGGTGTTTTTGGATGATGTTTTTGATAATAGGATAGTGAGTGCATCCTAAAATCAAGGCAGGAAAGTCTTTTAATTGTGCCGAATAAGTGCGCATGAGGGTATCGGCTTTTTGAAAATCGGCACTTTCTATCGCGGGCACCAGTTCGGGGGTCGCCAAAGAAAACACCGGCAGTTTTGAATCTATTTTATTCAGTTCCGTTTTATAAATATCCCCACGAATAGTGGCTTTGGTCGCAATGACAGCGATTTGATCGGGGGTGGTTGTCAGGGCTTCTTCCACCGCGGGAATAATGACACCTAAAATTTTGGTAGAGGGGCTTTCTGATGGGCAAAAACGCTTTTGTAAATAGCGCAAAGTAATGGCGGTGGCGGTATTACAGGCAATAATAATCAGGCCACAATCTTGCCCAATTAAAAAACGCATAGCCTTTAACGTATAGGACAAAATATGTCCCGATGTTTTTTCCCCATAGGGAAGATGTTGTGTATCGCCCAAATACACATAGTCATATTCAGGCAGGGCTTTCATCAGTGCTTTCGCAATAATCAGCCCGCCTAATCCTGAATCAAAAACGCCAATTTTCATAAGACTCTTTTAGCAAATTTATCAAAAAAAGTCCACTTGCTTTTTGGGATGAATCCAGATACACTGAACTTATGCGAAAAAAATTTAAACATTTTATGCGTCATCGGCGGGAACGGGAAGAGCCCGAAGAAAAGCCCGTGTTTTTGGTGGGTGTTTGGCAAAACGGCCAAGTCGTGCCGGCGGATAGGAAACAGGCCCATACTTTTTATGTGCGCCATGTGCCCCCTTCGGTCCATTTAAAAGAAGGGGATATTGTGGAAATTCAAATTCCCCGTTTTGTGCGCACTGATTCGGCGGGCGAATTTCAAAAAAAACTGGGCAATATCAATGATCCTTTTTCGCCCACTTTGTTGGCGATGGCGCAAGCACATTTGCCGACCACTTTTTCTGAATCTGCCGAAAATGAAGGAAAGCAGGCGGTCGTGCCACCATTGGAAAAACGCACCGATTTACGCGAAGTGCCCTTTATGACGATTGATGGCGCGGATGCCCGCGATTTTGATGATGCGGTATGGGGAGAAAAAACAGATAAAGGCTATCACATCCGGGTTGCAATTGCGGATGTGTCATGGTATGTGTTGCCCGCATCGGCGTTGGATAAAGAAGCCTTTAAACGGGGAAATTCCACTTATTTTCCCGATAGAGTGGTCCCGATGCTTCCTTTTAGTTTGTCCAACGGGATGTGCTCATTAAACCCCAACGAAGACCGGGGTGCGATGGTGTGTGATATTTACTTAAATAAACAGGGGCAAAAAACAGCACACAAATTTTATCGGGCTTTAATTCGGTCTCGGGCGCGCCTGACCTATAATGAAGTGCAAAATTTTATGGACAGTGGCGCAGGATTGGAAAATGTAAAGGAACCCCTCACGGCTTTGATTGAAGCCTATCATCATTTAAAGGAATTACGCCAAAAACGGGGGGTGTTGGAACTGGATGTGCCCGAACGAAAAGTCAGTCTGAACGACAAAGGGCAAGTGGTGGGGGTCAGCCAACGCCTGCAAACCGACAGTATGCAATTGATTGAAGAAATGATGATTTTGGCGAATGTGTCGGCGGCCGAAACTTTGGAAAAAGCAGGAGTGGCCACTATGTATCGTGTTCATGACAGGCCCAGTGAAGAAAAACTCACCCGCTTTAATGACTTTTTAAAATCTTTGGGCTTTAAAAAACGCTTGTCGGACGTTTCGGGAACCTCCTTTAATGAAATTTTACATCGTGTAGATGGGAAAAAAATGGATTATGCCATGAATACCTTTGTCTTAAGGACGCAAGCGCAAGCCGAATATAGTCCCGATAATATCGGGCATTTTGGATTGGCTTTGCCCAAGTATGCCCACTTTACGTCCCCGATTCGGCGGTATGCGGATTTGATGGTGCATCGGGCGCTGGTGAGCGCTTTAAAGTTGGGTAAAGGCGGATTGACATCGGATGAAGAAAAACAGTTTGATGAAATTGCCGAACATATTTCCTTTACCGAACGCAATAGCGCCTCAGCCGAACAAAATGCGGTGGATCGCTATTTGGCAGGTTATATGCACGAAAAAATCGGAGAACTTTTTTACGGGCGAATTTCGGCTGTCACCGTTTTTGGATGCTTTTTGATGATGAACGGGACAGGGGCCGATGGTTTTGTGCCTTTCCGCACCATGCACGGGGATTACTATAAAGTGGATGAAAAAGGGGCACGCTTGATTGGGCGCCATACGGGGAGAGTTTATAAAATGGGGGATGAAGTGCCTGTGATTTTGCGCGAATGCGATCCCATTACCGGTGGAATGATTTTTTCCTTCGCCCGCACCAAAGATTTAAAAAATCAGAAAAATTAAATATGGTCTGTGGGTAAGACTTCGCCACCCAAAATATGCACGTGTAAGTGGGGGACTTCTTGACCTGAATCTTTGCCGGTATTCATGACTAAACGATAGCCGTTTTCTTTCAGCCCCAACAAATTACACACATGCAAAACCGATCGGAAAAAATCCGTGATTTCTTTATTGGAAGAATGTTCCACAAAATCTTGGAAATTGACATACATCCCTTTGGTGATGACTAAGGCGTGAATTTTTGCTTTTGGGTTGATGTCGTAAAATGACAAGACATTTTCATCCTCATAAATTTTTTTACAGGGAATTTCTCCTCTTAAAATTTTGGCAAAAACATTGTCGGCATCATAGTGGACCATTTCATATTCTCCTTTTTTATTTGTATTTTTCATTTATTTTATGCTAGAATACTCTTATCCAGAAAAAAGGGCAACAAAAAAATGAATTGTAAATCTTTATTTTTAACACTTGGGTTGATGACAGTCTCCTTTGCTGCGCTAGCAGACTTTTATCAGATTCAAGATATTTCTGTTCAATCAACGGCGGCTTCGGCCAAAGAGGCCAAAACGGACGCTTTGACACAGGCGCAACAACAGGCTTTTACAACCCTTATGCGGCGTTTGGTCGGGGGCAATCATCCTTTTGTGGATCAATTACCGGAAAATACGGAAATTGAATCCATGGTGCAAGACTTTTCCTTAAAAAGCGAAAAAAATACCACAACGGATTATTGGGCGAGCGTGGATGTGCAATTTAAAAAATCAGCGGTGGAAGAATTTTTATCACAAAAAAATATTCCTTTTTTAAAAAAGACGCCGGCTTCTTTATTGGTGGTGCCTGTTTATAAAACAACCGATGGTTGGATGGGGATAGACGAAATGAATCCCGTTCATCAGTTTTTAAATACCCAAGAAAAATTGTCCGATTTTTATGATATTAAATTATTGAGCGGAGATTTGGATGAAATTGTAGCGGTCAATCAATTTTTAAAAACAATGGATATCACGCAATTAAATCCTTTTATGGCGCGCTATGGGGCCGATGCTTTACTGTTTGTTAAAGCGGAACAAGTGGGGACAGAGAATTGGCGCTTCACGGGGGAAATTTATGCGCAAAATACCTTACAACAGCAACAAACGGCCTTTGATTGGTATCAGGGGTATTCCATTGAAACTGCTTGGGAAAATTTATTACAAAAATTTGAAAAAGAAGTTCGTGAAAAAGCGGCGCAACTCCCCAAACAAGATCGCCTTTATTATGCCAGACTCAATGAAGTTTCGCTTTCTCAATGGGGGCAAGATCAAAAAAGTTTGGAAAAGTTAAAGTTTGTGAAAGATGTTTTGTTGCAAGGTGCCTTTAAAGATCAGATGTTGATTTCTTTTGCCTATGAAGGGGATTCAGATGAATTGGCCCAAAAATGGCGTCAAGCCGGTTGGACTTGGACGGCTGATTTTATGGGTAATTCCGGTACATTAAGAAAAGGAGTTGTGTATGAATAAAAAACTGATTTATGCGGGTATTTTTTTATTTTTATTAATTGGATTTTTGTGGGCGATTGAGGCGATTCTACTTCCTTTCATTTTGGCTTTTGTGTTGGCCTATTTATTGAATCCGTTGGTGAATAAATTATCCAAATATATCGGGCGGGGAATGGCCACGGCCGTTGTGGTAGTGAGTGTCTTGGTCGTTTTGGCGTTCGGGTTGTTTTTATTTATTCCCGTTTTACAGGCACAAATCACGGGCTTTATCAGCCGTATTCCTTTAATGGCGGAAAAGTTATGGTCCTATTTAAAAGATGTGGTGTTGTGGGGAAAACCGGAAATGTCCTATCAAGAAATGTATCGTTTATCTGATACAGCCACACAAACCGCTATGGGGGTTTTAAATGCCTTTGGGGCGGGGCTCAATCGGTTGATTTCCGGCGGGTTGGCTGTGATGAATATTTTAATGCTTGTGTTTATCAGCCCGATTGTGTTATTTTATGTTTTAAAGGATTTACCTATGGTTCAAAAAAAATGTGTAGAAATGATTCCTCATCGTCATCGTGAAACCGTGAAAAAAATGAGTGGTGAACTCAGTCAAACACTGTCGGCTTTCTTGCGTGGTCAAGCCTCTTTAAGTTTTATTTTGATGGTGTATTACGGGGTGGCCTTAAGTTTAACACAATTAGATTTAGGGGGCGTCATCGGGTTGGCGACCGGTTTGTTGAGTTTTATCCCTTATGTCGGCTTTTTCACCGGTTTGGCGGTGGCCTTGATTATGGTTTTGATTCAAGGTGGCGGTTGGTCGTTGTTCGGTTGGGTCATGGCGGTTTATTGTGTGGGCAGTGTGTTGGAAAGTTATATCTTGACCCCTTATTTGGTGGGACGGCGCGTGGGACTTTCTCCTTTTTGGGTTCTGTTTGCATTGCTCGCCTGCGGTTCTTTGTTCGGCTTTTTGGGTGTGTTGGTGGCGGTGCCTTTGGCGGCCATTGCGGGCGTCTTGATTCGTTGGGGATATAAGTGGTATCAAAATACGCCCTTTTTTAAAGGAAAATAAATGACGGAGCAATTGGCGTTTTCTTTACCTTACAGAACCGTTTATGGCCGAACAGCCTTTTGGGTTTCTCAATGTAATGAGGAAGCAATTGCTTGGATTGATAAATATCCCGATTGGCCACAACACGCTGTGTGGATTATCGGGCCGGAAGGTTCAGGAAAAACACACTTGGCGAATTTGTTTTCTGAAACGGTGATTGAAGCCAAAAATTTAACCGGTTTTTTTCGTCCGCCTTTTCAAAAAAAGATGGTGGTGGAAAATTTACAGGATTTACCTGATGAAGAAGCATTGCTGCATTTATTTAATTTTGTGCGGGAAATGGGGGGGGATTTGCTGTTGACTTCGCGCTCTGTCCCTGATTTTAGTTTGCCGGATTTGGTGTCTAGATTGAATATGATTCCTAAAGCCGAAATTACTTTACCGGATGAAATGTTGATGCGTCAGGTCGCCAAAAAAGATTTTGAAGATCGTCATATTTTGGTGGAAGAAAATGTGTTGGATTATTTAAGCCAACATCTGACACGGTCTTTCCCGCTTTTGCAACGGGTGGTGGCCAAAGCAGATCAATTGGCTTTAGAAAGCGGCCGCAAGATTACGATTCCGATTATTCGTCAGGTCATTCAGCAGGAGAGGGGGACAGAATGAAGGAGAGTAAAGGAAGATATATCAAATTGTTTTTTTGGATGTTCTTGGCTTTATTTTTGGGCGTGTGTTTGATTGGTTATTGTCCGCAAGATCAAGCATGGAATGTGGCCCACAATTCTCATGATATTCAAAATTATTTCGGGCGTGTCGGGGCTTGGACAGCGGATGCTGTTTTACAATTATTTGGGATGATGGCCTTTATGATGCCTGTGTTTATGGCGGTGTTTGTGGTGTTTTCTTTTTTAAAGCAAAGATGGTTGAAATGTCGTTTATGTTTGTTGTTTGTGGCGGTTTTGTTGGGGTTATGGTTGGGGGCGATATACCCTTTTGAAGCGTCTTGGTTAAAGGCAGGATTGGGCGGATTCATCGGTTTTTATTTAAAAGCGTGTTTGCCGATTTTAGCCGGTGGGTGGTTGGTGGCCGCCTGTGTTATTGATTTTTTCCTGTTTGCTTGGGCGTTAAAAATACCCGTGGGCTTTTTATTTAAAGGATTGGGCAAAGGAATTGTTTACCTGTTTGGAAAATTACCCATCCGTTTATCCCCGAAAATTAAAGCCTTATTCACAAAAATTCATATTCATCAACAAGTGGCCAAAATCAAAAAATCTGTGCCGAAAGTCAAGGTGAAGGCCGTGAAAAATACGCCACATACTTTACAGCCGAAATCATTGCCGAGTTTGGCTTTACCGTCCAGTGATTTGTTGGCGCCCGTGAAAGAAGGGGGTGGTTCAAAGTTCAGTCGTGAACAGATGAATCAAATCTCGCGTTCTTTGGAAAATGTACTCGCGCAGTTTGGGGTACAAGGGCAAGTGGTGGGGGCACATCCGGGACCCGTGGTAACCTTGTATGAATTTGAACCTGCCAGTGGGGTTAAAACATCCCGTGTGATTGCTTTGGCGGATGATGTGGCGCGTGAAATGCGGGCAATATCTGTGCGGATGGCGGTGGTTCCGGGCAGTAATGTCATTGGTATAGAAATGCCGAACCCCAGCCGAGAAACCGTCTATATTCGTGAGATGATAGAAGATGATGGCTTTAAAGAACACAAAGGGGCTTTACCGATTATTTTGGGCAAAAATATCGGGGGTAAGCCTATCTTTGCGGATTTGGCCAAAATGCCTCACTTATTGGTGGCGGGAACAACGGGATCGGGCAAATCCGTGGGCATCAACACCATGATTTTGTCCTTGCTTTATCGTTTTACCCCCGAACAATGTCGCTTGATTTTGGTGGATCCGAAAATGGTGGAACTGTCTGTCTATAACGGGATTCCGCACTTATTGACCCCAGTGGTCACAGAACCTGCCAAGTCTTTGATGGCGCTGAAATGGGCGGTGCATGAAATGGAAGATCGCTATCGTTCAATGAGCCAGGTGGGGGTGCGTAATATTGAAGGTTTTAATGCGAAACTGAAAGAGGCCAAAGAGAAAAATTTGACCCTGAAACGTCGGGTGCAAACGGGCTTTGATCCCGCAACAGGCGAAGCCATTATGGAAGATCAAGCCTTTGATTTAACACCGTTGCCATATATTGTCTTTATCATTGATGAAATGGCCGATTTGATGGGCCAGTGTGGAAAAGAGGCCGATCCTTTGATTCAACGGTTGGCACAAATGGCGCGTGCCGTAGGGATTCACTTGGTCTTGGCGACTCAGCGTCCGTCCGTGGATGTGGTGACCGGTACAATTAAATCCAACTTCCCGTCTCGTATTTCTTTCCAAGTGCGCAACAAAATTGACTCACGTACCATTTTGGATGAACAAGGAGCCGAACAATTGCTGGGTAAAGGCGATATGCTGTATATGCCGGCGGGGAATAAGCCCACCCGTATTCATGGGCCGTTTGTATCGGATGATGATGTGGGCGCTGTCGTGAAACACTGGGCAAATCAAGGTGAGCCCAAGTATGTGGATGCGGTGGTGCAGGATTCCGCCGAAATGGCCAGCGGGGGGATTGGCGCTTCGGCCAGTGGGGATGAACTCTATGATAAAGCGGTGGCGATTGTTTTAAGGGATAAAAAGCCCACGACCAGTTATATTCAAAGACGGCTTTCTATCGGGTATAATAAAGCGGCAAGTCTTATTGAAAAAATGGAAGAAAACGGGATTGTTTCCGCCCCGAATGTCGCCGGCAAACGGGAAATTTTAACAGGGAGTGGCGAATGAAAAAATTGATTTTTTTCTTATTGCTGGTTTGTTCTACCCCTTCTTTTGCGTTGGTGGAAAAGGAAATTGATACCCCAGTCAATCGGGCGATTTTAAATAAAGTGGAAAAAGCCTATAACAAAATGCGGACACTCACCGCCCAATTTGCGCAGTTTAATTCCAAAATGAAAGATGACTTGCAAACGGGGACAATTTACCTATCAAAACCCGGGCAAATGCGCCTGAAATATGAACAAGGTTCTCCTTTGGAATTTGTGGCGACCCAAGGGGTTTTTATCTATCACGATAAAGATATGGAACAGGTCAACTATTTTGATTTAAATTCTACCCCTGTGGAATGGATTTTACGGGATAAACTCGTGTTTGATGATGCGGGTTTTGTGGTGACCGATGTGCAAGATGTGTTGGATGAATATAAAATTACCGCCCATAAAAAAGACGCGAAAGAATTGGGCGAATTGACTCTGGTTATTGATAAAGAAACGTTGAACTTAAAGCAATGGGATGTGTTAGATATCCAAGGGATTAAATCAACGGTGTCCCTTTTTGATATCAAACAAAATATTCCTGTTGACAAAAAGATTTTTTTATTTCATAATCCATACAAAGACGAATAAAAAAAGGGGGAATTGATGAAAAAATTTTTGTTGGCCTGTGTTGGTTTATCCTGTATGATGGCTTGTGTGGCGGGGGCTGCAACACCCACAGATTGCGCCTATACACCGTTGCAAACATTGGTGCGTAATGCCCGTAATGCGGATCAAATTAAAAAATTGATGGAGCAAGGGGTTTTATTTGAAGACAATCAAATTCGTTGCGGGGGCTCTTTATTACAATTGGCTGTTTTGCGTGGAAATCACGAAGTGTTGCGCGCTTTATTGGAACAAGATATTAAACGGGCAACTCAACGGGTGAGTTTGTTGGGTTATCCGATTGTCGGGGCCCCGAAAGAACTTCCTATTTTACTTTTTACCGCCTATTATGCCCCCAATGAAAATATCATGAATTTGATGGTGCAAGCGATTGAGGCTTTGGGTTTAACCTTAAATCAAACAGATGATAACGGGCGCAATTTGTTGTGGTATTTGGATAAGAATCCTGTTTTGCGTGATACTGATTTAGCCGACAGTTTGACCGAAAAAATGTTGAGTGGTCTTTCTTCGCAAAATGCGACTTTGGGCGGGGCGACTGCTCCGACACAAGGGGCTGCAGGAAAAACAGCACCAACGGCGCGTTCGGCGATGACGATGAATAGTCAGCCTGTCCAACGTGAAATTCAATTTCAAGGATTAGAAAACGGGATGGCTTCCACACAACCGATAGCGCAAACTTTGCCGCCTTTAGCGGGCGAAGCCAAACCTTCTGCGGGTGAAAACATTGTAGAACCGGTTGCCCGTTCAAAATAACTGATAGTAGTTTTTTCTAAACCGAATCAATTTATTTTTTCCTACCTTTTGATTAAGTTCATAAAGATGACTGTTGAGGGTATGGGTATTGGTATTTTCGTGATAATGCCATACTTGAGAGAGCAGCACCTCTTTGGTGGCTTGGTGTTTGGGTTGGCACCCCAAAAAATCAATGAGTTCCGCTTCTTTTTGCGTGAGAAGATAGGTTTTATGGGTGGCTTTATCCACCAAACTTCTTTGGTCTGCAAACCAATAAAAAAAGGTAAGTTCCAAAGGGGTTTGTTGGATTTTTGTTAAAACTTTTTCCAAATCCTGAAGTGAAAAAGGTGTTTGTAAATCATCCTGTTTTTTAGGTCCCAGATAGATGATTTTCATGTGTTCGTTTTTATAGGTTTTGTCATCACACAACAGGATGTCAAAGGCTTGATTTTCTTGAAAAGGAACGATTTTGTCAGGATAAAGGTGGCACAAAGTGCTTTCTAAAAGTTTGTTTTTTGTCTTTATGCCGATCATGGCTTGCCTTTTGTTGGAAAAAAAGATATGATACTGATCAGTAATGACTATAACAGAAAGTTTAAAAAAATGATACTTTTATTTTTGTATCAATTTCTCTTTGTTTTAATGACTCCCGTTTGGTTGATTGTCTTTTTCATCCGTTTTATAAAAGGTAAAGAAGATAAAAAACGCTTTAAAGAACGGTTCGGCTTTGCGGGCAGACCCTGTCCAGAGGGCGATTTAATTTGGATGCACGGGGCCAGTGTCGGGGAATGTCTGTCTATGCTCAGTTTGATTAAAAAATTGTTGGAACAAAACCCCAACTTGCACATTATGGTAACCAGCGGGACAGTGACGTCTGCCGAAATTATGGAAAAACGGTTGCCTGAACGGGCCTTTCATCATTATTTACCGTTGGATGTACCGACTTTTACCACTCGCTTGATTCGTCATTTTAAACCCAAAGCGGTTCTGTGGTTTGAATCTGAATTTTGGCCGACCACTTTACACGCTTTTAAAAAAGAAAAAGTGCCTTTGATTTTATTGAACGGGCGCATTTCGGATCGGTCTTTTCAGCGTTGGCAAAAACATCCCGCGGTGATTCGTCAAATGCTTTCTTGCTTTGTGGCGACATTGGGGCAATCCGAAGAAGACAGACGTCGGTTGGAAGTCTTGGGCAGTCCTGAGACGGCTTGTGTCGGCAACATTAAATGCGCCGCCACGCCCAGCCCTTTTGATGCAGCGGAATTAGCCTTGCTTTTACAGGATATGGGGGGGCGTCCTGCTTGGTTGATGGCCTCTACCCACGGGCCGGAAGAAGAAATGATGACCGAAGCGATGGTGAAATTAAAACAGCAATTTCCAACCCTTTTAACGCTTTGCGCCCCGCGCCATCCCAATCGCGCAGAAGAACTCAAAAAGATGTTTATTGCCCATGGATTTCAAGTTGCCCAACGTTCTTTAAAAGAAAAAATACAAAACAATGTGGATGTGTATTTATCGGATACTTTGGGGGAAATGGGATTGATTTATCAATTGGCTCCTGTGGTGTTTGTCGGGGGCAGTTTGATTCCTTTTGGTGGACAAAATATGTTGGAACCCATGTATTGGTCGCGGGTGGTATTGGTGGGAGAACACACACAAAATTTCCGTGCTTTTATGAAAATGGGTAAAGAACAAAACACAGTAATTGAAGTGAAATCGGTGGCCGAATTGGCCGAACGTATCAGTTATTATTTGTTGCACCCTGCAGAACAAAAACAAATGGGTGAGCGGGCCCATGAAATGGCTGTATCAGAAATGGCAGTATTGGATAGAGTTGTTTCTTATTTAAACAAAAGGGGGATTCAATAATGCGTGCGCCACGTTTTTGGCAAAATAAAAATTCAAAACGCGCCTTGCTTTTAAATCCGTTGGGGCAAGTCTATGCTTATTTTTCGGCACGGCGATTAAAAAGAACACATCCGTATCAGGCGAAGATGCCCGTGTTATGTGTGGGGAATTTGTCTGTGGGTGGTGTCGGAAAAACCCCTGTGTGTTTAGCGTTAGGGAAATTTTTACGGACCCGTGGCAAAAAATTTTATTATTTAAATCATGGATATAAAGCGCGTCAGCAAAGTGTCTTGGTGGATATGGCCGTGCATAGTGCTTTGGATGTCGGGGATGAGGCGCTTCTTTTGGCCACAGATGCCCCGACCATTGTGGATAGTGCGCGGGCCAGGGGCGCACAACTGGCCGAACACTTGGGGGCTGATTGTTTGATTATGGATGATGGTTTTCAAAACCCCAGTTTGGTGAAAACACTTTCCTTTGTGGTGGTGGATGGTTGGTTAGGTTTTGGAAATGAACGAGTGATGCCGGCGGGGCCTTTGCGGGAACCTGTGTTGAAAGGATTACAGCGTGCGGATGCTTTGATTTTAATCGGGCAAGATAAGTGGGGCGTGCAACAGTATTTGGATAAAAATAAAATTGATTTACCTGTTTTAACGGGGACCTTCTTGCCGAATCCAACCAGTTTGAAGGTGTTTGAAAATGCCCCTAAAATCGGGGCTTTTGCCGGTATCGGGCATCCCGAAAAATTTTTTAATATGCTGAAAAATTTAGGCATTGAATTACAAGCGGAAAAGTTTTTTCCAGATCACTATTTTTATACACGCTTTGATATTGATTCATTGAAAAAAGAATATCCCGATTATGTGTGGGCGACGACCTGTAAAGATTGGGTGAAACTCCCCCGTGAATCTTGTGCGGGTATTCATGCGGTAGAGGGCGACTTTCAATTTGATGAGCCTGAAAAATTAGCCGCTATTTTAGGAGAAGTACTCGGATGAAAAAAATTGCCCAAGGAGAACATACCCTTTTTGAACGGTTTATTGTGGATCCTATGGTGGGGATGGTGGTGGCTGTCTTTTTATTTTTATTTTGGATTTTACCGCTGCCTGTTGCCAGAAAAGTCGGTCGCGGATTGGGCTTTTGCGTGGGATGGTTTTGTCATCAAAGAAATACGTGGGCGCTGTTTAATTTACATATTGCGTTTCCCAAAAATAAGAGAAAACAAAATCAACAAATTTTACAAAAAATGTGGGCGCATTTCGGGCAAGTGGCCGCCGAATTGCCACATCTTAAAAAAGTGTTATCTCAAGCAAAATATATCCATTTAGAGTATTTAAAACAGGCTTATCAAAAGGGGAAGGGCGGGTTTGTGTGTTCGGCCCATTTTGGTAATTGGGAAGTGCCTTTCGGTCAAGCGGTGGCCCCTGATTTTGTTTTAAATCCCGTGTTTAGAAAAGCCAATAATAACTTTTTAAATTGGCTGTTGTTTCATCATCGTCAAGGGGTCAATATTCCCAAAGGGCCCTTAGGGGCGCGTCTGATGATTCAACTTTTACAACAGGGACAATTTATTTCTATTTTGTGTGATCAAAAATTTCGGGAAGGTTTAACGGTGCCTTTTTTTGATATGCCTGCCCAAACTGCGACAGCGATGGCGGGGTTGGCCTTAAAAATGAAATTGCCGATTATTATGGCCAAAAGTGTTTTTCACAAAGATCATTATGAAATTGAATTTTTAAAGCCTTTGCCGTTGCCAAAAGTCAAAAAACGCGAAGAAGCCGAATATCTTTTAATGCGTTCGGTCAATCAGATTTATGAACAATGGTTTAGGCAAAATCCGGAACAGGTTTTATGGATTCATCGCCGTTTTAATAAGCATATTTATCCCAAAGGTTAAAAGTTGCTTTTTGGCGGGTTTTCTGCTATAATTAGCACATGAAAATAATTACTTTCGGATGTCGGATGAATACTTTTGAAAGCGCTTTAATGGCGCGTTTGGGAAAGGATTTAGATGATCAGACAATTGTGGTCAATACCTGTGCGGTGACAGCCGAAGCAGAACGGCAGTGTCGCCAAAGTATTCGCAAATTACGGCGCGAAAATCCAAAGGCGACAATTATTGTGGCGGGCTGTGCGGTTCAAATTCATCCCGAAGTTTATACCCAAATGCCCGAAGTGGATCGGGTGTTGGGAAATCATGAAAAATTAGATTCCGAATGTTTGCATAGTGAAGAAAAGTGTTGTGTGGGCCCCATCAATGCCCCGTTTCATTTGCCGATTGTGCATGAATTTGAAGGACGTAATCGGGCTTTTTTACAAATTCAACAAGGCTGTCAGCATCATTGTACGTTTTGTGTGGTGCGTTTAGCGCGTGGCCCCAATCAAGGGCTTTTACCCGATCAAGTGATTGAACAGGCTCAGGCTTTTGTGCGGGCGGGTTTTCAAGAAATTGTTCTGACCGGGGCCGATGTGGTATCGTATCCCTATGGCTTGGTCAAAATCAGTGAACGCCTTTTAACCGAAGTGCCCGAGATAAAAAGACTGCGCTTTGGTTCATTGGATCCTGCGGGGTTGGGGGATGATTTTATTGAACTGATCCAAAAATATCCGCAGGTTATGCCGTATTTTCATTTTTCTATTCAATCGGGGGATGATGAGATTTTACGGAAAATGGCGCGCCGTCATCGCCGTCAAGATGTATTGCATCTGATTCAAAAAATTCGCTCGGTGCGGGCGGATGCTGTTTTTGGGGCTGATTTTATTACCGGCTTTCCCACAGAAACAGAAGAACAATTTTTACAAACCTGTGATCTGGTGAAATCAGCCAATATTACACATTTACACGTTTTCCCTTATTCCCAAAGGCCTGAAACACCGGCAAGCAAATGGATTCAAGTGGACACAAGAACACGCAAAGAAAGGGCTTTAAAATTACGTGAGTTAGGGGAAAAATTGCATCAAGATTTGTTAAAGAAAATGGTGGGAAAAACTGTGAAGGTCTTGGTGGAAGAGAATTATTCGGGCTGGACAGAAAATTATTTACATGTTATATTAAAGAATAATTATGTTTCGGGGCAAATTGTTCCCATTAAAATTTCAAAGGTACAAAAAAATGAGTTGGTTGAATAAATTAAAGCAAGGCTTAAAAAAAACATCGGGACTCTTTTCGGACTCAAGTTTGATGGACACAGAAACTTTTGAGGAAGTCTTGATTCGTTCCGATATGGGGGTTAAAGTGGCCAATGACATTTTAAATCAACTGCAGAATAAAAAATATAAAACTCCCGAGGAAATGAAAACTTTTATTCGTTCCTATTTGATTGATAAAATGACCCCCGTGGTGCGACCGATGCCAAAGGCTGTTTGTTCCCCAACGGTGGTTTTAATGGTGGGAGTCAATGGGGCCGGTAAGACAACAACGATTGGTAAGTTGGCCCCTCATTATTCGGGGAAAAAGTTGGCTTTTGTGGCGGGGGATACTTTTCGGGCAGGTGCTGTGGCACAACTGAAAAAATGGGCCGAAAGAACAGGGGCTGATTTTTATGAGGGAGCAGCAGGCTGTGATGCGGCTGGGTTGATTTTTGATGCATTAAAACAATGCCAAGAAAAGAAAACGGATGTTGTTTTTATTGATACGGCGGGTCGCTTGCAAAATCGGGTGGATTTAATGGATGAACTGAAAAAGATTTATCGTGTCATACAGAAAATCAATCCGCAAATGCCCCATGAAACGATTTTAGTTTTGGATGCAAGTGTGGGACAAAATGCTCTTTCTCAAGTCAAAATTTTTAATGAGGTTTGTCCTTTAACGGGATTGATTATGACTAAATTAGACGGAACAGCCAAAGGGGGCATCTTGGTGGCTTTGGCCGATCAATTTAAATTGCCCGTGTATGCGATTGGTGTGGGAGAAGGGGTGGATGATTTAAATTCCTTTACTGCCGAAAATTATGTTGATTCGTTATTAGGGGAATAAAAAATGTTGCTTCGGTTAAAACGTTTATTAAAAAGATTTCAAAAATTAAAAATTCAAGATTGGCGCGTGCTTTCTTTATTGATGTTAGGGTCTTTTTTACAAGGCGTTTTTTTGGTGTATTTGCAAATTCCCACCATTGAAATGTTTTTAGCCCACCAAGGCTTATTTGATATCGGATTTGATTTTTTATTGATCGGTATTTTAATTTCTTTTATCGGCAGAATAACCGTCAAATTGGATCGGCGTTTAGGATATGGGGGTGTACCTTTATCGGGTGTCTTATTTTTTGTGTTGGCGGGGCTTTTATGGGCAGCCTCTTCTTTAGGGGTCAATGCTTTATTTACCAACAGTTTATTTATTTATCTCTATACAGCGCCGATTTTGTTGCAAACGGCGTTTTGGATGATTGCTCATCGGTTTATTCCGCTGAAATTAGATTCGTATAAATTTATCGGGGTTTTGGGATGCAGTTTCTTGGGGCTTATTTATGCCTCGGGTCAAATTTCCTCTATTCAAGGGCGACATCAAACATTATTTACACTGGCGTTGATTGCTTTATCCGCTTTGGTGGCCGTGATGAAAGTTTTGGTTTGGTTTTTACCCGTGCCGAATGAAACTTTTGTGAAAAAATCAGGGGGGGTTCAAAATCATTCAGAAC
Organism: Alphaproteobacteria bacterium; assembly: GCA_045598925.1. GTDB lineage: Bacteria > Pseudomonadota > Alphaproteobacteria > CAAHEQ01 > UBA3637 > UBA3637. Next base: position 20,687 of record JAZRVC010000009.1, on the reverse strand, counting down.
TTAAATTAGTGGCGGGCATTTTATCTGCTTCTTTTTTATTTACCGTATGTTCGGGTGCTTTAGATTACCTGTTTTACCAATACCTTTCACACGTCAATATGCGTTCTTTGTTGACGCGCATTTGGTTTTATCGGGGGATATTTGGCCTAATCGGTTTGTTCCTGCTCTATCGCTTTAATTATATTTATAATATGGTTCTGGGGGTCTTGGTGATGGCTGTTTTGTTGGCTTTATCAGGATTGGGTTCTTTCGGTGTATTGATCGGGACAGTGGGCGTATGGGTGCTGGCCACTTTATATTGGGGACCTTTTTTGCGCACTTTACCCCGTCTTTTAACCTTAGGTCAAGGCGTGCGATTACGTTGGTATCGGGATGTTGTTGTCGTGCCTTTGGCGTGGATTTTTATGGGCAGTGTTATTTTAAATTTCAGTGTGTCCCATATTTCTTTTGGATTAGTTTTATTGGGCCTTTTCTTTTTGCTTTGTTTGTTGTTTTCGTTGATGCTCTATAATGGTTTTTTCATCAAGATGTGTCAAATGAAGCGGTGGTGTTCGGGAACTTTGATGGCGATTTCCGATTCATCTAAAGCCCTTTTGCGACAAGGTGTGCGGTCTGAAAGCATAGATGAAGTTTTGTATTTTTTCCGTTTGATGCGACAGACATGTTTCCCCGGATTACAAAAAGAATTGGGGAATGGTTTGACGCATTCGCATCCTCAGGTGCGCCTGTTTTGTGTGGATCAATTAGATTTTCGTGGTTTAACGCCCAGAACCTATCGGCAATTAAAACAAGCGTTTCACCATGAGAAGGACGAGATGGTGCGGGCCCGTATTTTGGCGGCGCTCATCCATCGCGAAGGAGAGGAAAATCCCACCAAAGTATTTCATAAATTCGGTGATTATTTGGATGATAACAAATTAAAGCCGGGGGCGATTTTGGGCTTTTTAAAAACGGGGGGAGAATGTGCTTTGTTGGCGATGGATGGATTGCAACGTTTGTCGCAAAGTTCCAAAAAAGAGGAAATTTTTCAAGCCTTGGATATCATTGAACAGGTACCGCAAACAGGATTGATTCGTTTGGTTTTGCCTTTATTACAACATAAAGATAAAACGGTCGTTCAACGGGCTTTATTGACGGCAGGTGCCATCGGGCACACCCAAAGTTTAAGTTTTGTTCTGTCGGCTTTGGATGAAGCGGATTTACAGGAATCAGCGCTGGTGGCTTTAAAGAATTATGGTAAATTAGCATTGCCCCCGATTGAAAAAATGATTGGGAACGTGTATGTCCCCTTAAGTCGGCGTAAAAAACTCGTTCTGTTTTTGGCCGGATTATCCAGTGGCGAAGGCAAGCAAATTTTACTGCGTTGTTTAAATACTTCGGATCAAAAATTACGCAAAGACATTTTAAAGGCCTTATTAGATTCAAAAATTATTTGGGTCAGAAGTCAGCGTCAAAAAATTTTGATTCCGTCTTTACAACGGGATATTCAACGTTGGAAATGGTTATGGGAAAATATGCAAAAATGTGCGCAAGCGCCCGATCCTGCTTTGGCAGATTCGTTTGGCTTTTTGATGCGGTCGTTTGAAGAAAGTTTATCGGATTTACATCTGATTTTACTGTATCAAATTGTTTTGTTATATCCCAATGATTTGGTGTTGTATGCGGTGCAAATGATTTTGAAAAAACAAATTTCTGCCCAAATCAGCGGGGTGGAATTATTGCAAGATTTAATTCCCAAAAAATTGTATGTGTCCTTACGTCCGATTTTGATGGCATCTATTGAAGAACAAGAACAAAACGGCACAATGGCGTTGGATAAAAAACAGGCTTATGATTTTTTAAAAACTTTAATTTTACAACCAAAATTTGAATTAGACAGGTGGGCAATGGCTTCGGCTTTATATGGGTTGAAGCAGGTGGGAAATGCCAAAGATTTACCCCTGTTAAAAAAAGCATTTGCGACAACAGAATCTGTGGTGTGGGAAGCCGGATTAGAGGCCCTGAAGGCATGGTGTGAAAAGAAACAACAAGCCGATTTTCTGGCCAAAATCCTCTCCGAAAGTCCCAATTTGGCTTTCAATCATTATTTAAAAAATCAGGAGGAATCATGATTACATATGAAAAAGTTTTATTATTAAAAAACGTTCCTTTGTTTGAAAAAGCGTCTGAACTGGCCTTGTCGGACCTTATTTCCGAGGCGCAAGAAAAAACCCTGAAAGAAGGGGAAACATTGTTAGAGGCTTCGCAAGAAAATAATCATTTGTTTTTGATTTTAACCGGACAATTGAATCTAGAACAAAAAGACACCGATGATGTGGAATTAGGTCCCCGACAAATGGTGGGGGAAACGACTGTCTTTAATCCCGCTCCTTTAGGGGTGAAGGTTGTGGCCCATAAAAAAACCGTCTTGTTAAAATGGACCTCAGATCAACTTTATACGGTGATGTCTTTACATCCCAGTTTGGCCAAAGCGTTCTTAGGTACTCTGTCGCACAGATTGAAAATGTTGGAAAAAATCAGTTAGAGACTTGATTTTTCTTTCATTTTTTTTATACTAAAACTTATATATTGATTCAGGGGAGGAATAAAATATGACACTTAAGAAAATGAAACCTAAAAAAAATGCGGTTCAACCGATTAGTCGGGAAAAGTCAATGGTAGTGCAATCCGTGCAATTACCGATTGCTACAAAAGTAAAAGCACCAAAGAACAATAAAGCATTTTGGACGATTTTGATGACCTTATTGGCGGCTTGTCTTTTGGGATGGTTTGTTTTTCAATTGATGATGGTGTTGCATCCAGCAACTTCTGTCCGCGGACGTTTGATTCCTGTGCGTCCCGCCTTACCCCCCACAGAAGCGCAAGCCCCTGTTAAAACCTATGCACAAAATGTTGTGGCTGTGGTCGGGGATGAAGAAATCACAATTGAAGAATTAAAAGAATTTGTGAAAAAAGTGCCCCAACTGGCAGAAGTGCCTTTTAATCAAATTTATCCCAAAATGTTGGATTTATATTTGAATAATAAAGTGGTGCAGTTAGGGGCAGAAGAAATGCTGATTCCCGAAGATCCCGAAGTCCAACGGATGATTCAAACGGCCGAAGAACAAATTATTACTCAGGCCTATTTGACGGCGGTTTTAGAGCAAGCCATTACAGAACAAGATTTACAAAATTTTTATAATGAGCAAGTAAAGAACTTTCAACCTCAACAAGAAATACACGCTCGTCATATTTTGGTGGATACGCAAGATCAAGCACGGGATGTGCTGATTCAATTAAAAGCGGGGGCCGATTTTGCCACACTGGCCAACCAAAAATCTTTGGATAAAAATACCGAAGCGGGAGATTTGGGATATTTTACCCGTGAAATGATGATTCCCGAATTTGCTGAAGCCGTCTTTAAAATGCAAAAAGGTGAGTTATCTAATCCTGTGCGGACAGCCTATGGTTGGCACGTTATTCAAGTCTTGGATAAACGGATGACTTCGGCGCCTAAATTTGAAGATGTAAAAGACCAACTGCGTCAGGCCGTGATGGAACGAAAAGTGCCCGAAATTTTGGCCGAAGAGCGTGTCAAAAGAAATGTGCAGATTATTCGTCCGACAATGGAATAAAAATTTATTCTGTTAAATAAAACGGGCTCAAGAAAGGGCCCGTTTCTTGTTTTGTTTGACTTTTCGGACTGTTTTTGATATAATTACTCTACTTTTTAAAAGGAGTTATTGATGTCAATTACATATAAAGAATTACGATCAAAATGGTTGAATTTTTTTAAATCAAAAGGACACACCGAAATTCCATCGGCTTCGGTTTTCCCCGAAAATGATGCAACTGTGCTCTTTACAACAGCGGGGATGCATCCGTTAGTTCCTTATTTAATGGGACAGAAACACCCCGCCGGCAATCGTTTGACCGATATTCAAAAATGTATTCGCACCAACGATATTGATTCCGTTGGGGATACCAGCCATTTGACTTTCTTTGAAATGATGGGCAACTGGTCTTTGGGGGATTATTTCAAAAAAGAAATGGTGGCTTGGAGTTATGAATTTTTAACTTCTCAATTGGGCTTTAAACCAGAACAATTGGCCGTGACCGCTTTTGCGGGGGATGAAAATGCGCCTAAAGATGAAGAAACGGCGACCCTTTGGAAAGCGCAAGGACTTAAAGATAATCAAATCTTTTTCTATGGCGCGGACGATAACTGGTGGGGACTTGCGGATGGGGGACCTTGTGGCCCTGATACAGAAATGTTTATTGATAACGGTCAGCCCGCTTGTGGCCCTGATTGTGGCCCCAGTTGTCCTTGTGGTAAATATACCGAAATTTGGAATGACGTCTTTATGCAATATGAAAAGAAAAAAGATGGTTCCTTGGTGCCGCTTTCCCAAAAGAACGTGGATACGGGGATGGGCTTGGAACGGGTGCTGTCCTTTATGAACGGGACCAATGATGTCTTTACAACGGAACTCTTCCAAGGCATGCGCACGAAGTTAGAGGAAATTTCCGGTCAAAAATATGCGGATCATTTGGTGCCTTTCCGTAAGGTATTAGATCACGTGCGGACTTCCGTCTTTATTATGGGAGATGATAAGCATTTAGTGCCGTCTAATACGGATCAAGGTTATGTGTTGCGTCGTTTGATTCGTGTGGCGATTCGGAATTTGAAAAAGATTGGGATTACGGACTTTGTGTTGCCGAAACTTGCCGAATGTGTGTTAAATCAATATCAAGACTACTATCCGGAATTGGTGCGTAATCGTGATTTTATTATGACGGAATTGGATAAGGAAGAACAACTGTTTAACCGCACGATTACCGCAGGATTAAAAGAAATGGACAAAGTGCGTGCGCGTTTAACGGGCACCCAAATTGACGGGCAAACCGCTTTCCATTTGTATGATACCTATGGCTTTCCTTTGGAATTTACGCAGGAAGAGGCCAAAGAACACAACCTTACAGTGGATGTGGATGGCTTTAACAAATGCTTTGAAGCCCACCAAGAATTGTCCAGAAAAGGTGCCGAACAAAAGTTTAAAGGGGGCCTGGCCGATACATCGGAAAAATCCGCGCACTATCATACCGCCACCCATATTATGCAGGCGATTTTGCGCCAAATGTTTGGGACAACCGTGGAACAACGCGGATCCAACATTACACCGGAACGGATGCGCTTTGACTTTTCTTTTGAACGCAAAATGACACCGGAAGAAGTGCAGTATTTACAAGACAAAGTGAACGAAGTGATTGGTCAAAAAATCCCTGTTGTTTGTGAAGAAAAGACTTTGGCGGAAGCCGAGGCCGAAGGGGCGATGTGCTTATTTAAAGATAAATACAATGCCCAAAATGTCAAAGTTTATACAATCGGTAATGTGTCCAAAGAAGTTTGTGGGGGACCGCACGCCAAGAACACGGGGGATTTGGGACATTTCCGTATTTTAAAAGAAGAATCGTCTTCGGCCGGTGTGCGCCGTATTAAGGCTGTATTGGAGTAATAACATGCAAAATGATTTTTTAAAACAATTAGAAATGCAGGAAATGGCCAGTGGTGAAAACGCCCTTTTGCCTGCCGTAGAGGCTTTTTATAATCAAAAGGCATCTGATTGGGCTAAAGAAGGTTTAACCCCTCAACAACAAGGGACGACGCTTTGCCAAATCAACAGGGTTTTAAGGATTATTGACGGGAATATAAAGGTGTCCAGAACCTCTGTAAAGGCGCAAAATTTGGAACACGTTTTAGAGCAAGAATTAAAAAATTGCACGACATCTCAAGAAAAAATGCGTGTATTGGGGGCGGCCGAACATTTGCTCAGTCAAGGGGATGAGGCTTTGAAAAAAATTGCTTGGTGGTATGGGGCTTATCCTGAAGTTTATGAAGGAAAATTTGTCCTCAATAAATCGGCCCTGAAATTGGATAAATTGCATAATTTATTTAAAAAACATCCGACCCCTTATTACAGCTTTATTGCTTTTTCAAAAGGGGAAAACCCTGTTTTTGCTTGGAATCCTGAAGTATGGCAAAAGGTTTTGGAAACACAAAATTTTGCGAAGCCGGGGGATGAAAATGCTTATAATCAGTGGTTGACAACGGATGCGGGACAAAAATACGCCCAAGAAAAATCAAAGTATCATTCAGCGTTGAATCACTTATTACTTCAAACGCATGATTATTTAAGGGTTGAAGAAAAAGCCTTAAGAACCCGCGGGTCAGAAAAATAAGACTTTATTTGGTTTATCTTCTTGGGGAAAAGTTCTTTTCCCCTTGATTTTTTTTAGGAACGCCTTATATACATAGATATGTTTTAACCCAAGGAGAAAGTCATGCAACAAAAATCAGAAAAAATCGCCTTTCAAGCACAAGTTGCCAAAGTGTTGGATATTGTGATTCATTCGCTGTATTCCAATAAAGAAATTTTTTTAAGAGAGTTGATTTCCAACGGGGCGGATGCGTGTGAAAAGTTGCGTTATGCCTCTTTAACACATCCCGAATTGGCCCCAAAAAGTGCTTTGCGTTTAACGATTACCCCTGATAAAAAAGCCAATACTTTAACGATTACGGATAATGGTATCGGGATGAATCGGGAAGATTTGATCAATCATCTGGGGACGATTGCCCGTTCGGGATCGGCGGAATTTTTTAAATCTTTGTCGGGTGATAAGCAAAAAGATATGGCGTTGATTGGTCAGTTTGGTGTGGGCTTTTACGCCAGTTTTATGGTGGCGGATAAAGTGAAGGTGCGCACCAAAAAAGCGGGGGAAAAATCGGGCTGGTTGTGGGAAAGTTCGGGGACAGGTGATTTTACGATTACCCCTGATGATCAGGCAGAGTTCGGTACGTCCATTATTTTGTCTTTGAAAAAAGAAGATTCAGAATATACGGACGCTTTTCGCTTGCGCCATTTGATTAAACAGTACAGTGATTTTATTGCGTTTCCGATTTATTTAACGGATGGTAAAGAAGAATCTCAGGTCAATGCGGGTTCGGCCCTGTGGATGCGCCCGAAATCTGATATTACAGGCGAACAATATAAAGATTTTTATCAAACGGTGTCGGGGGCTTTTGATACGCCATGGGAAACACTGCACGCGCATGTGGAAGGCGTGATAGATTACACCGCTTTGTTGTTTGTGCCGACTAAAGCGCCGGTGTCTCTATTTCAACCGGATCAGCCCAGTCATTTAAGCCTGTATGTCAATCAAGTGTTTATCTCTAATGATATGCCGGAATTGATGCCCTATTGGTTGCGCTTTTTGTCTGGGGTCATTGATACCAAAGATTTGCCGTTAAATGTCAGTCGGGAAATGTTGCAACAAACACCTGTTTTAACCAAGATTAAACAGGGGCTGACAAAAAAAGTATTGGCAGCCTTAAAAAAACGCAGCGAAAAGCCGGCTGAATATAAAGAATTTTGGGATAATTTCGGTGTCGTGTTAAAGGAAGGCCTGTATGAGCCATCCGAAGTGCGGGATGAAGTCGCGGACTTGTGTCGCTTTTATACCACCCAAGGCAAAGAACTGTCTTCGTTGGCGGATTATGTCAAGCGTATGAAACCGAATCAAGACAAAATTTATTTTATCACAGGGGCAGATTTGACGATTTTACGTCATCATCCGCAATTGGAAAACTTGACATCCAGAGGCATTGAAGTCTTGTTGTTGATTGATCCGGTGGATGAATTTTGGACGAATACCTTTGGTGAATATCAGGGCAAAAAGTTTTGCGCGGTGCAACACGCGGGTGACGAGTTGAATAAAGTCTCGCCCGCCAAAGCCCAAGGGGAAGTTTTGGAAAAATCCAAATTGGAAGCCTTAAAAACAAAGATTCAAGACGTGTTAAAGAACCAGGTGCAAAAGGTGGAAGAAGCGGCCTATTTAACCGATTCCCCGATGGCATTGACCACAGGGGCGGGCGAAATGAGTCTGCATTTGGAACGGTTGATGCGCATGCACGGGCAACAAACCGCGTTTGCCAGCACCCGTGTCCTACAAATCAATCCGTGCCACCCATTGATTCATAAATTGGCCGATATGAAAGATGCGGACGATTATATTAAATTGTTGTATGACCAAACTTTGGTGGCCGAAGGGGAACCCTTACCCGATGCCGCCGATTTTGTGAAACGCCTGACGGCGCTTATGATGAAATAAAAAAATCCCCGCTGGAAAAAGCGGGGATAGGTTGCAGTTTTGTTATTATTCATTCCAACAAAACCATGTATATTCTGCTTGATAGGATGGTGGTGGTGTTTCTGGTATTTCTTCTGCCGTGAAGGCTCCTAAGAAGGGTTTGTTATTACCAGGATGGATCTGTTTTTTACACTCATTTGAGGCTTCCGTTTTATTGGCCGCATAAAAATCATCTGCTGCCATCACTTTGCCACATCCTGTAGGACAAGTACTGGGACATTGACTACAATCAATATCTCCCCCTGTTGTGTCTGCTTCGCTCAAAGTAATTGTCAATGAATACACACCACTGGTGGCGGTTTCACAATCGCCTGCGGATACTTTATCCCCCAGTTGATTTTTCACTTGGTCGCACACACTGGCGTCTTGAATTTTTACCACTACCGTTTTGTTGGTATAGGTAATTTCACTGGCGCCTGTTGGCACACTGCCTATTGTGCCAGAATATGTCAATTCAGCCGTGCCATTTCCCTGATTGGAAGCCATCCCCAACATATACATCATGGATGCCCCATTTAAAATTTCATTGGCCCGATATTTATTCATGGCCATGGTATAGCCCGCGATACCGCCCACAGACAGCACCCCGATAATCGCCAAAACGCCCAGCATTTCAACCATTGAACGACCTGATTCTAATTTTTTCTTTTTATTCAACATTTATAGTTTCCTTTCAAAATAATGTTAATAAAAAACCCACCATAAAGTGGGCGGATGTTAAGAAACCATAAACATAATGGCTCAGCCTATTGGGGCCAAAAGCCTTATTCAGCCGACATCCGTCCTTTCGGCCGAATGCCAACGTTATTAAAGAGTTGTTGCCAACTCTATGTTTAAGGGTTTCTTACGCCCAACGCCTTTTCCACCTTGGAAAAGACAAATTTATTTTAGCGGTTCAATCGGAAAATTGCAAGCATAAAAAAACTCCCCACCTTTCAGGCAGGGAGTCTTCTTTATACAGATGAGATTATTATTTAATAATCTTGGAAACTGTACCAGCGCCCACTGTATGACCACCTTCACGAATAGCGAAGCGTAAGCCTTCATTCATGGCGACTGGAACGATCAACTTCACTTTCATTGTGATGTTATCGCCCGGCATAACCATTTCTGTACCGGCTGGTAATTCAACAGTACCAGTCACGTCTGTTGTACGGAAATAGAATTGAGGACGGTAGTTTCCAAAGAATGGAGTATGACGTCCACCTTCTTCTTTTGTCAACACATAGCATTGGCATTCAAATTCTGTGTGTGGTGTGATAGAACCAGGAACAGCCAACACTTGACCACGTTCCACTTCTTCACGTTTTGTACCACGCAACAACACACCAATGTTATCACCGGCTTCACCTTGATCCAATAATTTACGGAACATTTCAATACCGGTCACAGTTGTTTTTTGTGTTGGACGTAAGCCCACGATTTCAATTTCATCACCGACTTTGACAATACCTTGTTCCACACGACCGGTCACCACTGTACCACGACCGGAAATTGAGAACACGTCTTCAATCGGCATCAAGAAAGTCTTATCTGTCGGACGGGCAGGTTGAGGAATATAAGAATCAACCGCATCCATCAAAGCCATAATGGCATCACGACCTAATTTAGCATCGCCGCCATCCAAGGCCACTTTCGCAGAACCTTTGATGATAGGAATTTCGTCCCCGGGGAATTGATAGGAAGTCAACAAATCGCGGATTTCCATTTCAACCAATTCCAACAATTCAGGATCGTCCACCATATCCATCTTGTTCATAAACACAACAATGGCAGGAACGCCCACTTGGCGAGCCAACAAAATGTGTTCACGTGTTTGAGGCATTGGACCATCAGCAGCAGACACCACCAAGATAGCACCATCCATCTGGGCCGCACCGGTAATCATGTTTTTCACATAGTCGGCGTGTCCCGGACAGTCAACGTGCGCATAGTGACGTTTGGCTGTTTCATATTCAACGTGTGAAGTATTAATTGTAATACCACGAGCGCGTTCTTCAGGAGCCTTATCAATGTTGGCGTAATCAACGAATGAAGCGCCACCATTTTCTGATAATACTTTTGTAATAGCCGCAGTCAATGTGGTCTTACCATGGTCCACGTGACCAATCGTACCGATATTGCAGTGCGGTTTTGTTCTTTCAAATTTTTCTTTACTCATTTTTTTTCTCTTTCTTTAACTGATCAGTTAATAAAATGAAGCCCGAAGGCCTCGGTTAGTTTTGTTTTTTAAAGGTGTTTTCTCACCCAGTTAGACCTATCAAAAGGAAATTGACATCCTAACATTTGGAGCGGGTGATGGGAATCGGACCCACGTATTCAGCTTGGAAGGCTGCTGCACTACCATTGTGCTACACCCGCATCATCTTTTGCCATAGGTAAAAGAGTGAAGTTATTGTACAAAACTTTTCATCTAATGTCAAGAAGAAATTAAAAAAGCACATACTCGGTTTATCTGTTTTGTTTTTAAAGGGTGCTTTATTTTTGGCGCGCTTGGCTCGTCTGTTCGGCCTTAAAGGCCTCATCCCTAAAGGGATCGCCTGCGGCGTCGTTCGCTGATGGCTCACCGACCTCACTTCGTGAGTATCTCACCTCGTCGGATAACTCCAAAAAAAAGACACCCATCGGGGTGCTTTATTTTTGGCGCGCCCGGCGAGATTCGAACTCACGACCCTTGCCTTCGGAGGGCAATACTCTATCCAGCTGAGCTACGGGCGCAACGGGCTTTATTATATCGGATTTCTTTGAAATAAGCAAGCCCTAAAAAGAAATTGGGGTCTTTACAGATTGAATTTTTGCTTGACTTTTTCCCTAGAATAGATTACAATTTTCCCCGTTGCCCAGGTGGCGAAATTGGTAGACGCGCTAGCTTCAGGTGCTAGTCCTGTCAAAGGGGTGAAAGTTCGAGTCTTTTCCTGGGCACCATTATCCACGACACTTATTTTTGAATTTTCAATCTTGATTTTTTAATCAAAAAAGAGTACTTGTTTTTTATATTAAATGAAGGGGAAAAAATGAAAAAGATTTTGTTAGTTTGTGTATTTGCTGCGGTCTGTTTTATGGGGGGGTATGCTGTGCGTTATGCACAAAATACATCTGCGCCTCAAACGCAAAAGAGTGGGGCGCCTTTTGTGCCGACAGGCAAAGCCCAAGAACAATCTTTGAATAGTGCACGGCGTTTTATTGCGCTGGTGAGCCCTTTAAATGCTGTGGATGTGCGTCCCCAAGTGGTGGGTGAGATTGAAGAAGTTCTGTTTGAAGACGGCCAAATGGTTCAAGAAGGCGATACGCTGTTTCGGATAGATTCTGATAAATATCGGGCGGCTTTGGCGGTGGCAAAGGCTACTTTGGCGAAAGCAGAGGCTGATTTAAAGCAAATTCAAAATGATTATAAGCGTCAGGAAGAACTGTATAAGGATAAGTATGTTTCAACGGCTGATTTGGAAAAATCCGAAAGTAAGCGTTTGCAGGCGGAAGCAATGGTGGAACAAGCACGGGCGAATTTAACTTTGGCGGAAATTGATATGAAACATACCGAAGTGAAGGCCCCGATTACCGGTCAAATGGGTGAGGCGTTAAAAACCAAAGGAAACTATGTAACGTTAGGGGAACCTTTGGCACGTTTGGTCCAAATCACACCTGTCAAAATCAATTTTTCTTTAACGGATAAAGAATACCTTAGTATGCAACGCTTTATTCAACAAAACGGGGAAATGATTGGACAACATTTACGCGTTGAATTATCCGATAAAAGTATTTTACCCGTGACGGCCGAAAAATTATTTGTGGATAATGAAATGGATCGGCAAACAGCCACTGTTTCTTTGTATGCGGAATTTAATAATGAAGAAGGGCTGTTGTTGCCGAATAACTATGTCACGATTTTGGTGGATGATTCTGCAGCGCAAGATGCTTTAACTTTACCCCAGAGTGCGATTTATAATGATGCCAATGGAACCTATGTGATGAAAGTAAATTCGGATAACACGATTCAACAACAATATGTGCGTGTGGGGGATTTAATCAATGGTCGGGCATTTGTTTTGGACGGATTACAACCATCCGATACCGTTATTTTGTCGGGCGGACAAAAATTACATAATGGACAACAAGTCCGACCGCTGACCACGGAGGTTTAATATGTTTTCTCAATTTTTCATCAATCGTCCCCGTTTTGCCGCTGTTCTGTCTTTGATTTTGTCTTTAGCAGGGGCTATTTGTTTATTCCAATTGCCTGTGGATTTGTATCCAACGGTCACCCCGCCTGAAGTCCGTGTCCGGGCCAGTTATCCCGGGGCCAGTGCCGATACTGTTGCCAAAACAATCGGGATTCCTTTGGAAGACAGCATCAATGGGGTGGATGATATGATTTATATGTCATCTAACTCTATGGATGGCAATTACACGTTGACGATTACTTTTAAATCAGGTGTGGATCCCGATATGGCGATGGTGAAAGTCCAAAATCGGGTGCAACAAGCCTTAAATCTGTTGCCTGTGGAAGTGCAAAGATATGGTTTAAAGGTGAATAAAGCCTCGTCCAGTATGTTGGCGTTTTTAAGTTTTTATTCCGAAGATGACAGTATGTTGGCCCGAGATATGAACGATTATATCCAAAACAACGTGATTAAACCTTTAAGTAAAGTGAATGGCGTGGGAGAGGTCAATATCTACGGGGCCAAAAAAAGTATGCGGGTTTGGCTGGATTCGGATAAAATGGCTTCCTTGAATCTATCGGCCGAAAAAATTCGGGCGGCGATTGCGGGACAAAACTATCAACCCTCTTTGGGAAAATTAGGCTTGCGTCCGAATGATGATTCCGAAGGTATGGTGTATTCTTTACAAACAACCGGTCGTCTCTCTACACCGGAAGAATTTGCCGACATTGTGATTCGCACCAATGAAGAAGGGGGTATTTTACGTTTGTCCGATATTGCCCGGGTTGAAATCGGATCTGAAGATTATTCCCATGAAGCCTTTTATGGTCGCCATACATCCGTGGGGATGTTGATCAATTTGACTTCCGGGGCCAACGCTTTGGAAACAATTAAAGGGGTGCGGTCTGAATTAAAACGGTTGGAACAATTTTTCCCGACCGGTTTAAAATATAATATTACGATGGATTTTACCGATTATATTTCCGCGTCTGTGGAAGAAGTGGCGTGGACATTGATTGCCACGTTCTTGTTGGTGATTTTGGTGGTGTATCTCTTTTTACAAGATTGGCGGGCGACTTTGGTGCCGACTTTAACGATCCCTGTGTCTTTGCTGGCTTCTTTTATTGTGATGGCGGCCTTGGGGTATTCTATCAATATGTTCACTTTGTTTGGGTTGTTGTTGGCCATCGGTGTGGTGGTGGATGATGCCATTTGTGTGACCGAACGGGCGACCTTTTTGGTGAATGAAGGAAAAAGTCCTATAGAGGCCACCGTTCAAACCATGCGTGAAATTTCGGGGGCTCTTATTGCCACCACGTTGGTTTTGTTGGCTATTTTTGTGCCGATTGCATTTTTAGGGGGTATTACGGGTAAAATTTACCAACAATTTTCGGTGACTATTTGTATGGCCGTTTGCTTTTCCACCCTTTGTGCTTTGACGTTGGCTCCTGCTTTGGCGTCCAGATTTTTTAGAAAAACATCCGCGACCACCTTTAAACCGTTGGTGTGGTTTAATAAATGGATGGCGCGTTGTACGGATGGTAGCCGTCATATCGTTTCCAAAATGTCCCGTAAAATGATGATGGTTGCGATTGTCTTTATTTTGTGTACGGCCGGTTCCATGTTGTTATTTAAACATTTACAAACTTCCTTTTTGCCCGATGAAGACCAAGGGATGATTTTGGTCAGTGTCAGTTTGCCAGAAGGTGCCAGTATGGGGCGCACAGATGCGGTCATTCAACAAATGCGTCCGATTTTGGAATCACATAAAGAAATTAAAAATTTTGTGGTGGTAGAAGGGATGTCTATGACCTTAGGGATGGGGGAAAATGTCGCGATGGGCTTTATCGTTTTGACACCTTGGGACCAACGGACAAAGAAGAGTTTGTATTCCACGGAAGTCTTAAATACTTTGCGTCAGGAATTTTCAAAGATTTCCGAAGCGGAATTTCAATTGTTTGAAATGCCCGCTATTCCGGGATTGGGACTGTCAGGGGGGCTCAATTTTAAAATTCAATCGTTTAATGATTTGGATTATGGAGCGCTGGATAATAACGCCATAGCGTTGATTGAATCTTTGGCGGGACACCCCGAATTTATGTATGGTTATTCCGATTTTACCTCAAAAACGCCAAATATCTTTTTGGAAATTGATCGGATAAAGGCCGAAAGTATGAATGTGCCGATGTCTAATCTCTTTGCCGCTTTGGAAAGTTATTTGGGGTCCGGCTATGTGAATGACGTGAATTTCGGGACGCAAGTCAATAAAGTGATTGTGCAATCCGATTGGAAATATCGCCGTAATTTGGAAAGTTTGGATAAACTTTATGTGCCGAACGTGGTGGGGAAAATGGTGCCGTTAAAGACTTTTGTTTCTATTCGTCATCTGTTGGCACCGCGTCAAATTACCCGATATAATCAATATCCGGCGGCGGGATTGACTGTGATGCAGTCTAATCAGGTCAGTTCCGGTGAAGCGATGGAACAATTGGAAAAGTTGGCCAAGCAAGTTCTACCCAAAACCTATGGCTATGAATGGTCAGGGATGAGTTATCAGGAAAAAGAAAACCAAGGGCAAATTTCTTGGGTGATTTTGTTGGCGGTGTTGTTTGCGTACCTGTTTTTGGTAGCACAGTACGAAAGTTGGATTGTGCCGATTTCCGTTTTGATGAGTGTGATTTTTGCTATTGCGGGCGGGTTGTTGGGTCTTTGGATAACAGGATTGCCACTGTCCATTTATGCTCAGTTGGGACTTGTCTTATTGATTGGGCTTTCTGCCAAAAGTTGTATTTTAATCGTGGAATTTGCCAAAGACGAATATAATCAAGGCACAGATGCCGTGACGGCCGCTTTGCATGGACTCACCCAACGGTTTAGAGCCGTGTTGATGACCGCCTTTACCTTTGTGTTGGGGGTGATGCCGATGATTTGGGCGACAGGGGCGGCGTCTGGCTCTCGTCGGTCTTTGGGGACACCCGTCTTTTGGGGAATGACACTGGGGACGATTTTGGCTTTGGGCTTTACCCCGTTGTTCTATGTCTTGATTCAACGGATTGTGGAAAGATTCCATCCGCATAACCAGGATTGATTTATATTATAAATAATTGTTTCTTTTCAATAGGATAGTGTTTATATTGTATTAAATAAATACAGATATTTGGTGGGTTGGGGCTATAAATGTAATTACATTGTGAATACTTTTTAAACGGATAGTAATTACTTTGTATTTACAAAAAAGAGGACTATTTTTCCCGAAAAAGACGTAATTACATTGTTGTTAAGGTCTGATAAAATGTAAGTCTTTTGTAATTACATTTTGAACAAATCGCCCTGTAAATCATTGAAATTATTCTTTGAATTTTCTTTTTTATTCAATGGGATAACTGGCATTTTTCCATCAAAGAAGACAATATCCAGTTTTTTGCTTTCTTGAGCCTTTAAAACAGAAGTCATCACTTGACCGCCTTGAGATTGAACCAAAGCAAATCCCCGTTTTAAAACGCCCTGATAAGAATAAGAATCCAACAATCGCCCCAAAGCGGTAAAACGTTCCGCTTGAAATTTCAAATAATGCTGAATGTTTTGATGTAAGCGTTCGGTTTTGTCATCCACTCTTTGCGTAAATTGATGAATCATTTCTGTTAAATTCGGTAAAAGCCGCAGCGTTGATTTTAAATGTAAGTCCTTTTCTGAAAGGGTGCGATGCAACGCTTGGGTCAGGCGATTTCCTATCAGGGATAATTTTTCCACTAATTCCAAGCGCATTGGGACGGCTTTTTCGGCGGCTCCCGTTGGGGTGGGGGCCCGTAAATCGGCCACATAATCAATCAAGGTAGTATCTGTTTCGTGTCCTACCGCCGAAATAATGGGAATTTGACTTTCAAAAGCGGCGCGCACGACTTCTTCTTCATTAAAGCCCCATAAATCTTCCAACGATCCGCCCCCGCGTGCCACAATCAGAACATCCGGTTTGGGCAAGGGGGAAGGTAGGTGATTAAATCCCCGAATCGCCCCTGCGACTTGTGCGGCACATTCTTCGCCTTGAACTGCCACCGGCCACACCAAGACGTGGCGGGGGAATCTATCCGTCAGCCTGTGGATGATATCCCGAATAACAGCCCCCGTCGGGCTGGTAATCACACCGATGGTTTCGGGTAAATAGGGGATGGGTTTTTTATGACACGCTTCAAACAGGCCTTCTTTTTCCAACTTTTCTTTGCGTTCGTTTAACAGTTTTAAAAGGGCCCCTATGCCGGCGGGTTCGGCTGTTTCTACAATCATTTGATAGTTGGAACGCCCCGGATAAGTGGAAAGTTTCCCCGTACAAACGATTTCTAACCCGGCTTGAATGGCTTGGTTTGTGGCGGCACTTTTACCCCGCCAACACACCGCCGACAGTACCGCGTCTTTATCTTTTAGGGTAAAATAGATGTGGCCGGAACTGGCGCGTTTGACATCACTCACTTCCCCTTTCACACGGACATGGCCAAAGATTTGTTCTACACAACTTTTTAATGAAAGAGAGATTTCTGAAACAGATAAAATAGGTTGTTCATTCATGCTTTTATTATAGCGAATCGTTTCCAAAATCGCAAGATTTATTCTGGGGGGCATCCTTTTTCGTTGACAATCGTTTTCTTTTTTCTAAAATAGACCTAAAGGAGGTATCTCATGGAAACTTATCAACGCCCTACGTGGGATGAATACTTTTTGGATGTGATGCATGCTTTGGCCAAGCGCGCGACCTGTGATCGGGGGCGTACAGCCTGTGTGATTGTAAAGGATAATCAAATTGTGGTGTCGGGCTATGTGGGATCTCCTGCGGGATTGCCCC
The DNA here is from genome assembly GCA_045598925.1 of Alphaproteobacteria bacterium. Classification (GTDB taxonomy): domain Bacteria; phylum Pseudomonadota; class Alphaproteobacteria; order CAAHEQ01; family UBA3637; genus UBA3637. The sequence continues at coordinate 3,509 of JAZRVC010000009.1, read as the reverse complement.
ATTGTGATGAAGTCGGCCATTTGATGAAAAAAGTGATAGATGAAGACGGTACGATTCGCGAACATTGTATGCGCACGATTCACGCCGAGCAAAATGCGATTTGTCAGGCTGCCAAACGGGGGGTGTCTATTGAAGGCGCGACTATCTATTGCAAATTGGCACCGTGTCGCACTTGTGCCATGCTCTTGATTGCCTGCGGTATCAAACGGGTGGTTGCGGAATATAAATACCATGCGGGCGGAGAGGCCGAAGAAATGTTATTGGCCGCTGGTGTCAAAGTGGAATATATTCACGACGAAACGTTGGATTATAACAAATAAGTTATTTGGGGAGTTTGTGCCCGTTGGTTTTTAGCCACCTTTTCGCCATCAAGGTGTGCGGGGTCAATTCTGAAACCGTTTTCCAAAAACGGGGGCTGTGATTCATGTGTTTCAGGTGGGCCACTTCATGCGCCACCAAATAATCCAGCACTTCTGTGGGGGCTAAAGCGATTCGCCAACAAAAACTTAAATTCCCTTGACTGGAACAACTGCCCCAACGGCTGGAGGTTTCTTTAATACTGATGCGTTTATAGGGTGTGCCCAATCGGGTGGCTTTTTCTTTGACCTTTTTTTGTAAGACAGGAAGTAAGGCTTTTTTAATAAAATCTTTGGTGCGCCGATGGATAAATTCCGGTTCCCCCGCTATATAAAGAACAGAATCGGTCAGATAAGTCATTTTTTTGGGACTTTTTTGAAGTTGGACTTCTTGACCCAACAGGGAAAATTGGCCCCCTAAAACAAACCGTGACGGGGTAAAAGAATTTTTTTGAATCCATCCCAGTTGTAATTCCGCCCATTTTAAAGCGCGCCTTTGGGAACATAAAAAAGGAATCGTCAAAACAGGCTGTCCTTCTTTATTGATAGAAAGCCGTAAATTCCTGGCCCGCCGATTCGGTCGCAGGGCTATTTCTATGCCGTGAAGTACTGCTTTATCCATTGCGCCTTTATTCTTTATCCAACACCCCGGCCTTTTTTAAAGTGGCCTTAATGAACCCGACAAACAAAGGATGAGGGGCAAAGGGCTTTGAAGCATATTCAGGATGCGCCATCGTCGCGATATAAAAAGGATGAGAAGGCATTTCTAAAAATTCAGGCAAAAGCCCTTCATGGGAAGTGCCCGTAATTTTAATGCCTTTTTCTTCTAATACAGGGGCGAACGCGTTATTCATTTCATACCTGTTATGGTGGCGTTCGGCGACGGTGGTTGTGCCATATAATTGTGCCACGATAGAATTGGGCGTCAAAGTACAGGTTTCGTTTCCTAATCTTTTTTTGGAGTTGGTGCCTTGGACATCAGGTTGCACAATTTTAATCCCGTCTTTTTCACAGATGGTCATGCGATCAATAACAGGCACGCAATCGGGGGTAAATTCGGTAGAATTAGCATTTTTTTCGCCATATAAGTTGCGAATCGCTTCAATGACGGATAATTGAAAGCCCAGGCAAATGCCGAAATACGGTATATTTTTTTCACGCGCATAGCGAATCGCCCGTAAAATGCCATCGGTACCGTGCGCCCCACAACCTCCGGGGACCAGAATACCTTGATAGATATTCAATTTGGCGTCTAAATCCGACTCGGAAATATTTTCTAAATCTTCAGAATCCACCCAATCAATATCCACTTTGGTGTCTTGATTGATGCCGGCATGCGTAATGGCTTCTTTTAAGGATTTATAGGCATCCTCTAAATGGCAATATTTTCCCACAACAGCGATTTTGGTGCGATGTTTGAAGTTCTTCATGGTGGCGACGATTCGTTCCCATTTGCTTAAATCCACACTGGAAGGCATTCCAAAGTAATTTAACACACATGTGTCTAATCCTTGTTCGTGATAAGACAGGGGTAATTCATAAATGTTGCCGACATCCAACGCCGATACCACGTTATCGGCAGGCACATTACAGAACAAGGCCAACTTCTTTCTTTCCTCTGTCCCCAAAGGGATTTTGGACCGACAGAGCAAGACATTGGCTTGAATCCCTGCTTCTAATAATTTTTTGACGGCCTGTTGTGTGGGCTTAGTTTTCAATTCGCCCGCTGTATCTATATAAGGAAGCAGTGTCAGATAGACGACACAGCAATTTTGGCGTCCTTTTTCGTTCATAAATTGACGCACAGCCTCTAAAAAGAGGGTTCCTTCAATATCTCCCACGGTGCCACCGACTTCATAAAGAACAAAGTCTTCATCTGATAAATCGGAATCCATAAACAATTTCAGTTCATTACTAACGTGGGGAATCATTTGCACGGTGCCCCCCATATATTCGCCCCTTTGTTCACGCGCCAGCACATTATAATAGATGCGTCCGCCGGAAACACTGTCTGTTTTATGACAGTTGATACCTGCAAAGCGTTCATAGTGGCCTAAATCCAAATCGGTACAGGCGCCATCTTCTGTAATAAAAGTTTCCCCGTGTTGATACGGATTTAAAGCCCCGGGGTCCATATTCAAATAGGGATCCATCTTGCGTAAGCGGACTTTATATCCGCGGGCTTGCAACAGCCCCCCTAAAGTTGCCGAAGCAATCCCTTTCCCTAAACTGGAAACGACACCGCCCATTGTAAAAACATATTTCGTCATTTTTTTCTCCTTTGTTTTTATTTTTTTTGATAGCACATCTTATGATATTGCACAAGTAAAAAATAGAGGATTTTTATTTTTTTTAAAAAGTTTGTTTTATGTTTATCTTATTGATTTTTATACAAAAATTATATAATCGGTTCGGTTGGGGATGGTGTTTTTCTAAAAAAAAGAAAAAATTTTCAAAAAAGTACTTGACTTTCGTTTTTGTTTATTGTATAATCCCCCCTGTTCGCTTCAGAAAATCTGGCCCGAACAAGTTGTTAGAAAGAGTGAATATGGATGAAAAGAAACGGATGCACGGATAGCTGCAGATCTCAAGATTTATGGGCTGTTGTGCATCAGGAACTATAAAACGAAAAAGTGTATACAAGTTATGTACTGGTAAAGTTTTGTAGGGTTTCTGTTAATAACTTTTTATTGAAAGTAATTATTTGATGCACAGGACAGCTACTCAATATATTTATTAAATATGAGAGTTTGATCCTGGCTCAGAACGAACGCTGGCGGCAGGCCTAAAACATGCAAGTTGAACGGCCATAGCAATATGGCAGTAGCGCACGGGTGAGTAATATATGGGAACATGTCTTTTGGTGGGGAATATTCTTTGGAAACGAAGAGCAATACCGCATAAGCCCTACGGGGGAAAGATTTATCGCCGATAGAGTGGCCCATATTGGATTAGCTAGTTGGTTGGGTAACGGCTGACCAAGGCGACGATCCATAGCTGATTTGAGAGGATGATCAGCCACACTGGGACTGAGACACGGCCCAGACTCCTACGGGAGGCAGCAGTTAGGAATATTGGACAATGGGGGCAACCCTGATCCAGCCATGCCGCGTGAGTGTTAAGGCCTTCGGGTTGTAAAGCTCTTTTGTATGG
>JAZRVC010000008.1:0-21751 GCA_045598925.1 Alphaproteobacteria bacterium | reverse complement strand
GATAAAGTTTTAGAAAACGGTTTACCGACAGCGATAGCTATTTATGTGGGGGGTAACAGTGAGGGCAGTTGTTCCGAAGGCAACAATACCATTACCTTTGCCTTTACCAATGATTTAACCAAGGGCGACCCGGCGAATCGTCAACGTGCGTGTGAGCGGACACCCAATCCGAAAGACCCGAATGAAATCTGTAATGGTAAAAATGGCAAGATTGAATGTGCGAACGGAGAGGCCCCATGTGGAAACGATGGCTGTTGTCCGTCAGGTTATGTGTGTACGGCGGATAATCATACCATGGGCCAATGTTATGCACCCACTAAGGCCAGCACAAAAGGTTGTGCCACGAATGCAGAATGCGATAGTGGAGAATTCTGTTATTTTAGTACTTATACATCTTCCACCGGTTTGACTTGCACCTACGGTCCAGCGAATGGCCAGTGTAAATCTATTTTAGATGGTGAATTTAAAGCCGAAAAGAAATTACCGGCTAAAGATTTAACGGAACGTGCATTAGTTCCTGCGTTTGTGGGTAAAACATACCTTAATAAGACCATGAACTGGTGGAGTGCGCATAACTGGTGTTTAGCACAAGGTTATACATTGATGTCTAAATCAAGTGCGGGGACTTCAGGTTCGGATGGTTTAAAAGCGCTTACTTATGCTGTGAATGAAAGTTCTACGACAGGTGGTGCTGTTTGGTTGGAAGACGCCAATACAAGTTCAACTTCTTGCTACGCGTACGACGTGTCCAGCTCTGGTAGTGTGTCCTCCAGCGGCTTTCGCGGCTACGACACCCTCTACCGTCCTGTGTGTAGTGGGTAGGTAGTCTTGCTTTTTCCTGTTGTTTTTAACATTTTGGACAGGAAAACACCCCTTGGATTCACCACCCAAGGGGTGCCTTTTTATTCCCAAGCGTCATTCTGAAGGCGACAGCCGAAGAATCCATGGATCCTTCGGTCGTATAAACTCCCTCAGGATGACGAGAGGGGGTGAAATCAGGATGACAAAAAATGGGGACAGGATGACAAAGAAAAATTTATCTTTCCATTTGTTCTTGGCGGGCATAGAGTAAATACGGTTCGCCCAGTTTTTTCCGTGTATAAATGGAACGCACGACTTTGGGTTGCACTTGGCCTTGTTGATAACTCAATAAGGTTTCACGCCAAACATTATTTTTCCCATAACCATACACCACTTCGCCGGTATAGGGCTGCCCCCGTTCATATTGGCAGCGGTGCTTACACCCCATCATATCCACAGAAACAATTTCCCCAAAAGGTTTGCCGGCATAGACCCGACCTATTCTGATTAATTGACCTGATTCTTTTGTTAAATTGTCGTCATAGGGTTTATCATAACGTGAATAAAAGCGGCGGAAATTACCCATTTCACAATTCATACGATAGGTACTTTGCGACGCAATAAACTTAAAAGGATTTTGCCCTTCGGGATAAGGATAAAAAGTCATCCAACGCCCGTCTTTGTGATTAAATTTTCTGGGTTCAAAATCGTTGATATTTTTTTCCGTCAAAACGGGATTATAGACTTCCCCCATTTCAACGATATGTCCTTTTTTATCTTTTTGGACAAACATAAAACGCGGTTTATTACCACCTAAAGGGGTATATGTCAGCGTCACGCCACTGACGTATTTTTTAACAATTTCTTCTTGCATCCAATTCTCCTGATGAAAGATATTATATCATAAAAAGCCTTTTTTGTCAAAAAAGGCCCCAAAAGGAATCCAATTTTAAAGAGATTTTTTTTAAAGAATTTCCCTTGCTTTTCGGGGGAAAAAAGTCTAATCTGAAAACTATGGAAAACTTGGATGACATCAAAAAAGAATTACAAGAGTTGGCCGATAAGTTGGAACGCTATGACCGCGCTTATCATTTATTGGACGCGCCCGAGGTGGATGATGCCACCTATGACGCTTTACGGCGCAGAGCCGAAGAATTAGAGGCAAAATATCCGGAACTCATCCCTGAAAATTCCCTGTCCAAACGCGTGGGTTTTCAAGGCGCACAAGGCTTTAAAAAAATCACTCATACCGTGCCTATGCTGTCTTTGGGGGATATTTTTTCCGATGAAGAAGTGCTGGACTTTATGGATAAACTCCACCGCTTTTTGGGGCTACCTTCGGACGCCCCGATTGAAATGGTGGCTGAACCGAAAATTGACGGGCTGGGCTATAGCGCGGTGTATAAAAAAGGTGCCTTTCAACACGGCGCGACCCGTGGCGATGGTGTGGTCGGCGAAGATATTACCGAAAACATCAAAACCATTTCGGACATTCCCCAACAATTAAAAAGTGCCGATTTATTTTCATCCAATATGCCGGAACTGTTGGATGTGCGGGGCGAAGTCTATATGAGTAAAGCGGACTTTTTGCGCCTGAACGAAGAACAAAAAGAAAAGGGCGACAAAGTCTTTGCCAACCCCAGAAATGCGGCCGCGGGCAGTTTAAGGCAACTGAACCCGCAAATCACCGCCGACAGACACTTAAACGCTTTCGGCTATGCTTTGGGGGAATATGTGGGCACCCCTTTTAAAACGCATTGGGACTTTTTACAAGCCCTCAAATCTTGGGGATTTCAGGTCAATCCTTTGATTCGCCTGTGTCATAACACGCAAGAAATGCTCGCTTTTTTCCACGATATCGGCGAAAAAAGAGCCAACCTCGGCTATGATATTGACGGGGTGGTCTATAAGGTCAATGATTTGGCTTTACAAAAGCGCCTTGGATTTATTGCACGCTCTCCCCGTTGGGCGATTGCGCACAAGTTTCCCGCCGAACAAGCCCAGACCCGCCTCAATAAAATCCGTATTCAAGTGGGGCGCAGCGGGGCCCTCACCCCCGTGGCGGATTTAGAACCTATCAATGTCGGTGGGGTTTTGGTACAACACGCAACCTTACATAATGCGGATGAAATCAAGCGCAAAGATATTCGTGAAGGCGACACTGTTATTATTCAACGCGCAGGCGATGTGATTCCGCAAATTGTGTCAGTCGTTTTAGAAAAACGCCCAAAAGAAAGTCGCCCTTTTGAATTTCCGTCTGTCTGTCCCGTCTGTGGCGCGCATGCCATGAAAGAAGGGGATGATGCGGTCACCTATTGTATGGGGGGACTCACCTGTCCCGCTCAGGCTGTGGAAAAACTCAAGCACTTCGTGTCCAAAGATGCTTTTGATATTCAAGGACTCGGCGAACGCAACATTGAAGAATTTTACAAATTAAATTGGATTCAAAATCCCACGGATATTTTTACCTTAAAAGACCGTCATGAATGGGATTTGATGAACAAAGAAGGATGGGGACAAAAATCCGTCTATAACTTATTTGAAGCAATTGAAAAGGCCAAGGGGGTGTCTCTTCCCCGCTTTATCTATGCTTTGGGGATTCCAGAAGTGGGAGAAGCAACCGCCAAGTTATTGGCCGAACATTTTACCTCATGGGAAAAATTTTATGCGGTGGCTTTCGGTGAAAATGCCCTGACGGAATTGACCCAAATTGACGGGATTGGCGAAGTGATGGCCAAAGACATTCGTGATTTTTGCTTGGAAGAACACAATCAACATTTATTGGAAAAACTCCTCCCTCTTTTGAATATCCAAAAATATGAAGTGTCCAATCAAAATTTGCCCCTGAAAGGCAAGACTTTTGTTCTGACGGGCACGCTTTCTATCCCCCGTGATGAAGCCAAAGCAAGAATCCAAGAATTGGGCGGGAAAGTATCGGGGTCTGTCAGTTCTAAAACAGCCTATGTGGTGGCAGGAACAGACCCGGGCAGTAAATACACCAACGCCCAAAAACTCAATATTCCGATTTTGGATGAAGAATCCTTTAAAAAATTGCTTGACGAACAAAAAAAATAAGGTTATGATGAAACCATTATAAAGGGGAGCGTCATGGAAACATCGCAAAATCAGCCTCATCCAACGGCATCCACTGAACCGAAAGTAGCGGTTCAGGGTGATTTGTATGCCGCTATTACCGCGGAAGATGAAGCCCCCGTCAATGTCGTTGAAAAAAAACATCAATCCCTTTTTATGGCCTTAGTGGTGGGTTTTATGAAACTCACTTTCTGGATGGATTTAACCAGAAGAAGTAATGAAACCGCTTTCAGAATCATCAAAAACATTTGGCGCACATTTATGACAATTCTCTATCTGTCCGGTTTAATTACTTTGGCGCTTTGTTTGATCAGTTTTGTCAGCCTGCCCGCCCGCATTGAAAAGTTTTTCAGTGAAAAAAACATTCAATACTCTTCTTTGGAAATGGTGGATTATTCTTTAACCCAAATTGATATTAAAGATTTACATGATGACAAAAATACCTATCAAATCCCCATTGTGCATATTCGTTCTACTTTCAGTGATTTTTTGAAAAACAAAATTCTGGGGGTGGAAGCCGAAGGGGTCAAAATCAATCTGGATCCCCAAAAGACGGCGGGTAATGAATTGGCGTGGCTGATGAACGTGTTTTCAGCGTTTAATCAAACAAATCCGCAAAAATTGAGCATTAACGCCTTAAATATCAGTAAAGCAGTCCTAACCATTATGGGCAAAAAGATTACCGTGCCGATTGCTTTTTCGGTCGTGGGCGATTACAGTCAGGGGGAAAAGACAACTGCGGTATTGTTTAACATCAACGAAGAATCTCTGTCAGCAGAAGGAAATCTGTCTATTTCGGGAACGGGGTTGGATAGAAACATTGAAATGACCATTAAATCAGGGTCTTTAAGGTTGCCCAGTTCTCCCGAAGAATCATTGGAAGGGAAAATCAACATCAAACTGTCGGGAAATGACATCCAAAGCATAGAAGGAACCCTGAATTTAAGTTATGCCCACACCAAAAAAGAAATTCAATTAAACACCAAAAAAGAAAAAGAGGCTTTTGCGGGGGGCCTGACCTATATTATGAAGAACAGCATTTCGGAACAAACCGAAGAAATACTGGCCGATATGGCGTTTGATTTTACGAATTTAAAAATTGATGAGCATCAAAATTTAACGACCCAAAACCCTTTAAAAATCACCATCAATAAATATAATCAAAATAATTTATATTTAAGTGATTGGAGTACCGCTTTAAACGGAAAACTCACTTGCTTTGTTTCGGATGCCAAATGCGATTATGAATTAAACAAAAAATCCGAATTAAAAGTCGGCATTGCCAAATTGAATTATAAAGATCAACAAATTGTCTTTAATGACAACAGACCGATTGAACTTTACCCCAACGGGAAAACCAATTTTTCATGGCAATTAAATCCTTTTGCTTTCCAAATGGATTTAATCACAAAAAATATAGATTCCTATGGCTATTTAAATGATGAGAAAAAAGATTTAGACTTGATGATTCAAAATTTAATCCTTAAAAGTTCCTTTGGTCTTTTGGGTTCTTCTTTGGCATTAGATATCAATAACGGGTATTTTTCTTCTCCTTCTTGGAATTTAGAAAACATCACCCTTTCGTCCAAAGATATTTTTGATAAAACAATCCCTTTAAATCTGACCGCCAATCATGTGACGACTTCGTCCAAATTATTAAAAAAGCCTTTTGATTTAAAATGGATGACGTTGACGGATCAATCGGTGTTGGAAATCAAAATTAATGATACTGACATCAGATTGAAAGCACAAGGTGCTTTGGATCCTTTCAAAGGCACCTTTACGGGCCAGTTTGTCCTGTTCCCCATTCAATTGGAAAATTTAAATTTCCCACTCAACGAACTGTCCGATTTATTCATTTCGGGATTGGAAGATTTATCCGGATCGTTCATTGCCCGCGGACAACTGAAATTCTCAGGGAATAATATCATGGGTCCCATGTATATCGGATTGAAAAACGTCCATTTCAAATCCAACCAAACCGAATTTGTGAATCTAAATACTGTTGTCGGCTTACAATCCCTGTCCCCGATACAATCAGCCTCTAATCAACCCTTCTTTATTGAAAAAATCAAAAGTTTATCCACTTTGTATAACGTGGACGGCACCTTGCAATTTATCAATAAAAATATCCGTTTTAATAACTTGGAAGCCCAAATTGCCAACCAAGATGTCTTTTTAAATTCGGCGATTGTTCCTTTAGAAAATCCCAACGGCGTGTTCTATTTTAAATCCGAAGAAAACTTTTCAAACAATACCCTGGCTCCTTCTTTAAATTTACAAGGCATTGAAATCAGTGATGGATCCGGGTCTTTGGCGGTCACCGTTGATGTATCACCCGAAGGGGTTTATCTACCGGCCATCACTTTAAAAGTTTCGGACAGTTCTTTTACCCCGAAAGCCGACCAAATGGATTTATTTGACCTTTTCACCACCGGGCAAACACGTTATTTTGTCCGCAACGGTGTGTTCACCCTGACCCAAGGCAACCATCTGCAAACCGAAGCAGACGGGTGGTATCTGCCTTACAGCCAAAAGAAATCTTTAAGTCAAAAAGAAATCCTTTTACAACAGGATTTATTCAAAGAAACGACTCTGATTGGCGTTCCTAAAAAATTGGAAAAATTACTCCAACAAGTCTTTCATTAGGAGAATCAAATGAAATTCATCTATCCTTTGTGTTTTGCCTTTTTTCTGATGAGTTGCACTCAAATCAATTACTTTCCGTCTTATGTCAGAAGAAATCAGCTCTATGAGGGACAAACTGTTGAAGATTTATATGAGAATATGGGACTTCCCAAACGTGTGGAACGCTATAACTTTGGTTTATATGGCCATGTGTTTATGAAGGAAGAAATCCTGAATGAAGAAGGCATTAAAAGCCTGCAATACTGCGATTTACGCGTTTTAACCCGTGATAACTATGTGTTGAGTTGGGATTGGCGGGGAAACAATTGTCAATTTGAAGTCGCTGATGATGTGGAATATGAGGATATCTAATTCGCTCTCGGGTGGCTTTTTTGATATACTTTTTTCAAATCAGATAAGGTAATTTCCGTATAACGTTGCGTGGCAGATAAAGAAGAATGCCCCAACAATTCTTGCACCGTTCTTAAATCCCCGCCCCCTTGCAAAAGGTGGGTAGCAAAACTATGGCGTAAAGCATGCGGGGTCACCGTCTCAGGCAGATTTAATTTTTCCCGAATTTTGCGTGTTGTCCGTTGGACCACCCCCGGATTGAGGCGATCCCCTTGCGCCCCGATAAACAGAGGCGAAGAAGCCGACAGGTGGGGATGATATTTCAAATAAGTTTTTAATGTGTTTTGAACGACCTTTAATATAGGAACCAAGCGATCTTTCTTACCTTTTCCCCGAATACAGAGCACCTCAGGAACAGGGGACACATCCGATACATTTAACGCCAGCGCTTCGGCAATACGCAACCCGCACCCGTACAACAAGGTAAAAAGGGCTTTATCGCGCTCGCCTTCCCACTTTTTCTTATTGAGTCGCGCGGCACACTCTAAAAACTTTTTGGCTTGATCCACCGACAAAGGATGAGGCAAACATTTTTTGGGACGCGCCGAATGAACAGACATAATCGTGGTATTTTTTAACACATTTTCCCGCATCAAGTATTTAAAAAAGTTTTTCAACGCCGACAAAGAACGTGCCATAGAGGACGCCTCTATTTGAAACTGATGTCGCCAAGCCAAAAAAGCACGGAAATCCGTAATTTTCAATTCTTCCAAATCTTGCTTGGTTATCGTTTTATTTAAAGATTGGTGTAAAAAGGAAAAAAACTCTTTCAAATCTTCCATATAGGAGCGCACCGTCAAATCCGATAGACGACGTGTTGCGGTTAAATAATCCCGCCACAAATAAATGTTTTTTTGGACAAAAGCATCCGCTGTTTCAGATAAAGGGTTGAATTGTGTTTGCATTTCGTGTATCCTTGACACAAAGAAAGTTTAAAGGAAAAAGTTTTAAAATGCAACGAATTTCTGTCTTATTTCCTCTGGCATTAGGCTGTTATGATTATTTTTGCGACACACAACCCGCGGTGGGCAGTTTTGTTTTGGCGCCTTTGGGCAAAAAGAAACAAATGGGGGTCGTGTGGAATAAAGCCGGTGAAAAAGAAATTCCCGCAGAAAAAATCAAACAGATAGAAGCCCTTCTCCCCCTCCCCCCCTTGACACCCCAAAACATAGATTTTATCAATTGGGTGGCCGGCTACACCATGGCACCTTTGGGGGCCGTTTTAAAAATGGCCTTACACTCGGAACTGGAAAAAGTCAGTAAAAAACCTTTGGTCTTTTTGGAACCCAACCCACATCATACCCAAATCAATTTTTCCGATTCCCAACAAAAAGCCGTCCAAAAATTACAATCTATGGACACGTTTAAAGTCGCCCTGTTAGACGGGGTAACCGGGTCGGGAAAAACAGAAGTTTATTTTGAAAAAATAGCGGATGTTTTGGAAAAAACAAATAAGCAAGTCTTGGTCCTTTTACCTGAAATTATTTTAACAACCGCTTGGCTGAATCGCTTTCAACAAAGATTCGGTGTAGAACCGGCCCTGTGGCATTCGGCCCTGACCCCAAAACAAAGACGCGATACATGGGAAGCCATCCGCAACAAATCCGCCCGCGTCATTGTCGGGGCGCGATCGGCTCTTTTTCTTCCCTTTAATGAATTGGGGCTGATTATTGTGGATGAAGAGCATGATGCGTCTTTTAAACAAGAAGACGGCGTGTTATACAATGCGCGGGATATGGCGATTGTGCGGGCAAAAATAGCCGATTGCCCGATTGTTTTGGCCAGCGCCACCCCCAGTTTGGAAACCTATGTCCATACCCTGCAGGGAGATTATACACCGATTGTTCTGCCCGAACGTTTTTCGGGGGCGGTCTTGCCCGAAATTGAAATTGCGGATATGCGCCAAAAAGAAAAAGGTCCTGTTAAATTTATTTCAAAATCTTTAGAAAAAGCCATTCAAGAACGATTGGAAAAACAGGAACAAACCCTTCTTTTTTTAAATCGCCGAGGCTATGCCCCCTTGGTGTTGTGTCGCACCTGTGGCCACCGCATACAATGCCCGCATTGCAGTGCATGGTTGATTCAACATAAAGGCAGCCAAACCCTGCAATGTCATCATTGCGGTTATACGATTCCTGTACCCAAAGTCTGCCCCGTCTGTCAAAAGGACACACTGGTTTCCTGTGGTCCCGGGGTGGAACGTATTCAAGAAGAAATCCGCACCCTGTTTCCAAAAGCGCGTATTGCCTTGATTACATCCGAAACTATCAATCATCCCAAAGATTTTGAAGCCTTGATGCACCAAATTGAACAAAACGAAATTGATATTCTGATCGGAACACAAATTATGGCCAAAGGCCACCACTTTGCCAACCTCACTTTGGTCGGTGTTATTGATGCGGATATGGGGCTGGCGGGGGGAGATTTACGCGCATCCGAAAGGACTTTTCAACTGTTGCAACAAGTCATGGGCCGCGCCGGACGGGAAGCCAAAAAAGGTCAAGCAATTTTACAATCCTATAATCCGGACAATCTGATTATTCAAGCCTTACAACAAAACAAACGGGATGCTTTTTTAACCGAAGAAGTTCAGGCCAGAAAGATTTTAAAAATGCCCCCGTTCGGGAAATTGGCTTCTTTAATTATCAGCGGAAAGAACCAACAAAAGACCTATCAATTCGTTCAATCTTTGGTCCGACATGCCCCGAAAGAAACAGGCATAGAAATTTTAGGCCCTGTGGTCGCACCCCTGGCGAAATTAAAAGGCAAATATCGTTATCGTCTGCTCATCAAAGCCGATAAAAAAATAAAAGTTCAAAACTACTTGCATTTATGGTTGGCGCCCGCTATAATACCGTCATCAATAGATATGCGAATAGATATTGATCCCTACAGTTTTTTTTAAGGAGACACCATGCACGATTTTTTATATGTCCGTTTTAAAAGATTGCTTTCCAGTATTGCCAGTCAATGGCTGTTGATTTTGATTTTTTTCATTGGTTATTATTGGACAAACCACGTGATGCCCGAAAAGATTTGGAACTTTTTCGGCCTGTTAAAAGAACAACAAGTCTTTAAATTTCCGGACCAGACAAAGGATTTTTTGAACTCTATTACCAGTTTTCCTGACTTTAAAACCATGGCGTCCTATTTGGCCAGTTTGCTGAATCAAGCGGGCAACTGGGGCTACCTCAATTTAACCTTGATTTTTGCCAAGGTGACGCGTTTTATTTGTACGGGGATTTGCAATATCGTTTTGTTTTACATCCTGTTAAATATCCTCATTAACATCTTTAAAGCCTATAAACAAAGAGGCTATATTCAAAAGACCGTCAATCTGATGACTGAGGCTTTAGCCCCCGATTTGGACGATTTAAAAATTGAAATTCGCCGTTTAAGTGCTGAAGTCAAAATGTTAAAGAATGAATTGCACAACCAATAATCTTTTATATGTCCGGCTGACCCCAAATGCCAAGAAAGCGGGGGTGGACGGCCTGTGGAATCAGACGCATTGGCGCATCCGTGTCCAAGCGCCGGCGGTGGACGGAAAAGCCAACGAAGCCTTAATTGACTTTTTATCCCAAGAACTCCATTTGCCCAAAAAGTTTTTTGAAATTACCGCGGGACAAACCAGCCGCCTGAAAACCATTAAAATTCATGCCCCTGTGGAAATTCCGTGGAAAAAATAACTTTTTATAAAAAAGTACTTGCTTTTTCCGTAAAAAAAGGATATAATCCTGCCAACAAATCAAAGTTAGGAGTTAAACAATGAAAAAAAATATACATCCAGATTATCATGAAATCACCGTAATCATGACTGATGGCAGCGAATTTAAAACACGTTCCACCATCGGCAAAGCAGGGGATAAAATTCGTTTGGATATTGATCCGTTGGCTCATCCGGCTTGGACAGGTGTGTATCGTTTGATTGACAGCGGTGGTCAATTAGCGAAATTTAACAAGCGTTTTGCAACATTTAAAAAGAAAAACGCTTAAGGAATTTAAAAAAGAGGAACTTCGGTTTCTCTTTTTTGTTTTTGAATAATTCTTGATTTTTTAAGTGAAGTTTGGTAGAATAAAATCCACATGGGGCGTCGCCAAGTGGTAAGGCAGCGGATTCTGATTCCGCCATTTCGTTGGTTCGAATCCAGCCGCCCCAGCCAATAAAAAGCCCGCCGTTTAAGGTGGGATTTTTTTGTGTTGGAAGTTTGGATTCGGCCCAACGGTTCGGAGAGCGATAGCGAACGACGCCACAGGCGGTCCCGTCAGGGACGAGCGCAGCGAAGCAATCAGCCGCCCCAGCCAAGTCGTGCAAGTCGCTAGTAATAGCGACTTTTTCTTTATTTTTTTAATGACTTATACTGGTTCGATTGGAGTTATTTTAAAAGAGGCTTATTTTCATCAACAATCGAACTCATTTTTGAATAAGTATCTGATTTCATTATATTTCATATTTTTGAAGATTTTTGATGCGCTTTAAAACTCATGCTGATATTCGAACCTTTAAAGGTGTTTGTTAAACTTGACATAATATGTTGTTTATGATACAATCAGGTTGTTTAGGTGCTTTTTTAGGGAATAAATTATATCCATGGAAATCTTAAATACAGAAAATGAACAATTTACCGTTTTTCCAGGTGGCAAAATCACTTGCAGAAAGTTAACTGAAGAAGAAAAACAAAACATACAAAAGCAACGTCAACAAGAAAAATTACACCTTATGGCAATTCGCCATGCCTATTATTATCAAGAATCATTACGCCAAACAGATAAAAAAAAGGTAAAATGTTTTAGTTTAGCCCGTTATAAAAGGATGTTATCTTTTTTTGATAGATGGCATTATTTTTAGTCCGTAGCTACAAGGTATTTATAAGTAATTATCTAATTATAATAAATCAATACTAAAAAAAGAGGCAACTAAAGTCGCCTCTTATAAAACAAATAATTTTTTTGATTATCTGCACCTACCTTGACAAATAATCATATCTCTATTTTTCCGGGCAGCTTCATGCATATAACGTTGACGTTGAACCTGCGATTCATGTGTTTTTTCTAACCTTTGATCAATTCTTTGACCCAAGCGTGCAAAAAAATCAGGACTAGGTTGTGCTAAGTTGGATTGTTGTTCCGGATTTTTTTCTCCAATAAATCTTAACATGTATTCCTCCTATGTATATAGTTAATCAACTCCTCAGAAGAAGAGATACCATTAATTAATATTAATGTCAACCATTTTATCTGTTTTTAATTACTGGTTCCCGTTTTGCACAACATCTCCGCCCCAAAAATCCTGTATCAATTCTTATCTTTGATGTGAGGCTTGTTGTTTGGCCAATTGAGCCGCAGCGGTCTTTTTTTGACGCGCGACCAGTAATTTTTGTTCGGCTTCACACGCCTTTCTATAAAGTTGCTGTTTAGCCACCTCTAAATTCAATTGACCGCGTCCTTGGTAGGTCGCGGCGGACAGCCAAAATTCCAACAACTTCGGTGCGCGTTTAAAAAAATAGACAGCCGATTGGGTATGCGTATTCCACTGTTTTAAATCGTCAACAGCCAATTCAATCACCGCGGCGGACAAACCTTCTATGCCGTGCTGATGATTTTCAATAGTTTCTGCTTTGATGTTTATTGGCCGAATCATTGTTATCCTTTTTTAAGTCTAAGATTATTTTTCGGGCGTGAGTGTATCACATTTTTGGGAAAAAGTCAAAAAGGGTCTAAAAAAGGCACCCCTTGGGTGGTGAATCCAAGGGGTGTTTTCCTGTCCAAAATGTAAAAAACAACAGGAAAAAGCGTTTTTGTCATAACTCTCTTTTTCTTTGTCATGCCTTGAGCGTTAGCGAAATAAGGCATCTGATTGAGATTCCTTATCTCCTCACTGTCGTTCGTCAAGGAATGACATTCTCTTTTCTGTCATTCTCGGGCTTGACCCGAGAATCCATTTGTGTGTCAGCGTGGAGAGTTGGAAAAAATCCCAACAGCTCGTGTCAGCGTGTCAATGGATTCCGGACTAAATCCGGAATGACAAGAGAGCCGAAGCGAAACTACCTCACACACAGAGCATAGGCGGCGTTGGAGCGATTGTAGAAGTAGTTGGACACGTAGCCAAGGCTAAGGGCCACGTGGAACACGTAGGAGGAAGAATTTGGATTCATCTCGCTTGTCCACCAAGATTTACCGGATAAAGCACTTTGATAATTGGATACGGCAAATCCTCCTTCACAGGCTTTATCGCCTTTGTCCGGCTTAGCAACGGTATCATAACATATTCCGTTTGTGTTAAAAGAAGTCCCCAATTTACTCTTATCCACCAACGATTCGGCAAAAGTCGGCATATGCATCCCATGTGCCGCACAGAAGTTCTTGGCGTTCCACCAATTCATACCGGTCGCCGTATTGGATATAATCCCTTCTATGCCCTTTCCATTCTCCTTCGTCAATGTGGTATAATCAGCACTGGATATGGGTGTACAAGTTCCCTTTTCTGATGGGCCGGTAGATGGATCTACACTCGCATACTTACAATACTTATCCCCTTTTTCAGACCCATTATTACAATCTTTGTTGGTGGAACAATTACCTGAACCACTGTCTAGGGTCTTACAGGTCCCCGCTGTGGCGGATGTTGGGACCCACACACCTGTGGCACATTCACAACGTCCACGGACGCAAGTGGCTCCCCCTTGACAAGCGTTAGTGCTATCACATTCAATGCCCATACTGGGGGGTGGTAAGACGCCCTTACTTAAATCCGCGTTATAGGTGAACGTGGTGCATTCGGAATCTATATTCACATTGCCGTTTTCGGGGATGGTGCCGTGAATTTGTTCACACACATTAGGGGCAACCCCGGAAACCGTCAAACTAAAGGCGTCTGACTCCGCGGTATAAGAAACCGTTGTATCAAAGGTGGCGCCCGCCACTTTTGCCCCTGAAAATTCCCCTAAATTCGGGGTGGCATTACTATTGCGTTGTAATTGGGCGGACACAATCATCGCACGCATACTGGCCCCGTTTAAAATTTCATTGGCACGGTATTTATTCATTGCCATTTTATACCCCGCGATACCGCCCACGGATAAAACTCCGATAATTGCCAATACGCCCAGCATTTCAACCATAGACCGACCACCTTCTGTTGTCATTCTGAAGGCGTTAGCCGAAGAATCCATGGATCCTTCGCATCCGCTCAGGATGACTGAGGGTGAGGTATGCCCGCTCAGGATGACTGAGGGTGAGGTATGCCCGCCAAAAATGACGGGATTGTGATATTTATTCTTATTTTTCATCATAGTTTTTCTTTCATAATTAAAAATGCCACCTGGTGCAAAAGTGGCTGGATGCTGAAAACTACGATAAGTGAAGTAGTGCGGTATATTTATCCGCATACGGTTTTTATTTTACCGCCATCCAACCCGTTGGTTGATTGGCGTATAAAATGTCGCCTATACTAGCGCACTTATCATCAGGCTTTCAGACCTGTGAACGGACACCAACCCGTTCGTTTTTCTTTTAAAACATTTTTTTATAAATGTCAAAACATATTTCTTGATTTTTCGTTTTTTTGTTGCTAGGATACGATAAAAAGGAGATTGCAATGAAATGGATTCAGGCCAATTCTTATGCCATACAACCCACCAAGGAAAATAAGTTAGTGGTGGAAATTCCCGCTTTGTCTTCAAAGCCCGAAAAACCTGTGCTGATTTATGACAAAGGCGATCATGCCCTGCTCTATCGCAACACCGAAGAAGGTATGGTGTTGGACTATATTCATCCCGAAATTCGCGAAAAACTATTTCAAGCCGAAACGGTCGCTGTGTGCGAATTTGATATTCAAAAAGAAGAAGTCCTGTACTTTTATGATGTTGCCGTTCAGCATGTCCCCAATATCGCCGTACAACTGTTTCAATCTCAAACAACAAAGGTTAAAAAATGAAAAAACAATTAGATCCTGTTATGACTGGTATTACGGTTGCCCTTTCAACCGCTACCGCCGCCGGCACGCTGTTCAGTGCTTTGGGGGTGGCCGCCGCTTCGGTCGTAATTACCGGTGCCGCTGCCTTGGGCGTGTTTGCGGGGGCTTGGGTATGGTATGAACGCAAAAAGATGAATCGTGCTATTAAAAAAAACGGACTCACCCCTGACAAAGAACCCTATCCTTGCGGGGTACGGGCCAAACAACAAAAAATTATTGAACAACAACAAATGAAAGACTAATATGACAGACAAAAGAAATGACGTTTCCCCCTTTGGGGCTGCTTTAAAGGTTGCCAGTATTGCCGGCGGATTGTTGGCCGGGTTGGGCTTAGCGACAGGCTCTATCGCTTGCGTGGCGGTGGCGGCGGTCGGCACGGTGGCTTGGTTTTTAGCCAAAAGCAAGAAAATAAATCCGACTTTGGCGGCGCACGGACTCACGCCCGACGGACAAGCATTTGCTTGCGGTGTCCATGCTCAAGATTTACTGATGCAAAAGGATAAATTCAGAGAATAAAAATTCCAAAAAAAGGCTTTACAAATTTATAAAAATATGCCATTGTAAAGAAAAGGGAGAACAAAAGGTGCCTGTCTCATTTGAAAAAGTAAAAAATTCAGAAAATGATATACGTTTAGACCGTTGGTTTAAACGGCACTTTCCGTCCGTTTCCCATGGGGAAATTGAAAAATGCCTGCGTCAAAAAAACATTCGGGTCAATCAGATGAAAGCCACCGCGAATCAAAGGCTGAAAGCGGGCGATTTGATTCGTGTACCGCCCTTTAAGGGAAATGAGGCCGGCCCTGCCCCGAAAAAAACAAAACCTTTAAGCAAGGCCGATATTCAATTTATTCAAAGTTTGGTACTGTATAAAGATGATAATGTCATTGTGCTGAATAAACCCGCCGGTTTAGCGGTACAAGGCGGAACAAAAACGGTCAAGCACATTGACGGGTTGTTGGACGGCTTGTGCTTTGATAAAGACGAAAGACCTAAGTTGGTGCATCGCTTGGATAAGGAAACATCGGGGGTCTTGATGGTGGCCAGAACGGCTCAAGCCGCGACACAAATGACAAAACTCTTTAAAACAAAAGACATTCAAAAAACCTATTGGGCTTTGGTGAATGGCTGCCCCAAAATTTTGGAAGGCAAAATTGACGCACCACTCATCAAAAAAGCCACCGAAAACGGTGAAAAGGTCTGTGTGGATTTGACTCAAGGCGATCGCGCCGTTTCCCTCTATCATGTCGTGGATCATCTGTCTAACAAAGTCAGTTGGTTGGAATTAGCCCCTTTGACAGGGCGGACGCATCAACTGCGGGTACACTGTGCAGATGTACTGAAGACCCCTATTATCGGGGATGACAAGTATGGAAAAAGGGAAGCAACCTCTAAAAACTTACCCAAACGGATGTACTTGCATGCGCGTGCGCTTACTTGGATGGATAAAGGCAAAGAAAGGTGTGTTGTGGCGCCGCTGGATACAGATTTTAAGGCTGTCTTTAATGAATATGGTTTTACAGAATAATTAAATAAAGGAAAGAAAAATGAAGAAATTTTTTATTGTTTTATTGATTTTGGTTCTCTTACCGATTTTGACTCTCGGTATCTTTATTTTAACTTTTGATTTAAACAGATATCGCGAATTTACGGCCAAAAAACTTTCGGAAACGCTGCATTATCCTGTGTCTATCGGTTCAATGGAAACTAAATTGGCTTTGGTGCCGACTATCCAAATAACCGACTTTAAAATTATGAATCAAGACAAGCAAGCCATCTTAACCATCCCCAAAATGGAAGCAACGGTGGAAATGGCGCCTTTATTGAAAAAACAAGTCAATATCCAAAAGATTTCGGTTCCGACACTGTTGATGGATGCCACGCAATTGACCAAAACAGAAGAAAACAAAAAGGCAACAGAACAGCCCAAAACCGAAGAACACCCCAAAACCGAAAGTAATGTCAATTCTAAAATTGATTTATCCAAGTTGATTTGGATTAAAGATTTTCAAGTGGGAAAACTCAATCTGATTTATCTTTTAAAAGACAAAAAAGAAACAATCACGATTGAAAATTTTGTTTTATCGGATATGTCTTCTTTTTCTTTGAAACTTAATTATTTAAAGAAAGATTTTGACATTTCCGGCTCGTTTGGAATGTTGACGAATTTATTGGGAAACAATCCTGTTCTTCCGATTAAACTCACCATTAAAACAGGGGGAAATACCCTGTCCGTCAACGGGCAAATCCAAAATCTTCAAAAAATGGAAGATATTCGGTTAGAATTAAATTTAACAAATTCCAAATTCAGTGATTTTTTAAAACTGTTTGGAATAAAATCTGATTTTAATTTCAAAACAAACTTGCGTTTATCCTTGGATGGGAAACTGACCAAATTCAACCTGAAAAACATTGCGTTGATTCTGGGGACAGACGAATTGGTCGTGAAAGGCAGTGGCACCGCCGAACACGTCATGGATAAACCTGTTTTAAATTTATCGCTGTCCAGTTCTCTGCAATTGGACTCTGTCGCCGAAAAATTAGGTTTAAATTCTTTTGAACTGACCAACACATTAAAATTCAAAGACGGTAAAATAGAGATTGACAACCTGAAGTATCTGGCCAATAAAACAGATTTGACAGGAAAAATTTCTTTAGATTTCAATCAGAAGCCCGTTTATCTTCAAGTAAATTTAAACAGTGTCTATCTGTCTTTAAAAGATGTTTTATATCAAAAAGTCCAAAAGGCCATTGCCCCCCAAAAAACATCGGGCGCAACCAAAGTAATTCCCGAAATCAAAATACCTTGGGATGTATTTAAAATGTTCAATTTGGACGGACAAATTAAAGTCGTCAATCTGTTTTTATCCAACAATATTGATGATTATTCATCCATTACCTTGCGTCCGACATTAAAAGACGGTGTTTTAAATTCTCCGATACAAATGGCTCTTTTATCGGGAACACTCAACAGCGTTTTCCACTTGAACGAAAACGATAAAACCATCCAATTTAAGATGGAAGGAAAGAATATCAATTTGGATAAAGTCAGAGAATTGAACAAAGAATTTAAAAATGTGTTTTTGAATTCAGATATATCTGTGCAAACAACAGGCGCCAACACTCAAGAAATGTTGGAAAATTCTATCGGTAACATTGTGATAGAAATCTTTGGCGGTCAAATTGTCAGTCCTTGGTTCAATGAATTAGTTGAAAGATTGGATACAACGCGGACCAGAAATGCTTTTGCCACAACGCAACAGGCCACAAATATCTTATGTGGTGCCTTGAATGTGGATTTAGAAAAAGGTGTTTTAATCAGCCAGGATAAAATTGTCCTACAAACAGACTTTTTGGATTTGATTTTGACGGGGAATATTGACTTAAACAAAGAAACATTGGATATGTCTATGATTCCGGCTTTACCTGTGTCTTCAAAAACAGCCTCAGTTTTGGCCAACGTGATGCAAACAATTAAACTGACGGGCGGATGGAAAGATATTCAAATCGGTTTAGACACCAAACAACTTTTATCCACTTTAATTCAAAAAGAAGAAAAGGGAAGCACAAGTGTTCAACAAAAGAGGAAGACTAATTTGTGTGAAACAGCGTTGGGTCGTGCGGTCAGCACACCACAAAAAAAGCAAGTCTCAAACACCAAAACACTGCCCGTGAAAGACACGACTGCGAAATCTAAAACAGATTTTAAGGAACAGTTGTTTAAGTCTTTATCTCAAGTTTTAACAAAGAAGTCCTGATTATGCGTCATTTTACGGTTTCCGGTCGTGTGCAAGGGGTCGGCTTTCGGGCTTGGGCTCAACGTCAAGGCGAAAAATTGGGGATTTCCGGTTGGGTCAGAAACCTGTCCGATGGACGCGTTGAAATAAAAATTCAAGGGTCAGAAGAAGCAGAAAATGCATTTTGGCAAGCCTGTTATAAAGGTCCCTTGTGGGCCCGCGTGGATAACCTGAAATGGGTGGATATTCCCGTGGGTTTTGAGCCCCTGATAGAAGACGGCCATTTTCGTGTTATCGCTTCACTGTAAGTAAAACTTGATTTTTTTTAAATTCTGTGCTATAATACTTCCATTCGTTTTTGGAAAGGAAACTTTATGGATTTGGCAAACAAAATAGTTTTGACGGGGGTCAAGCCAACGGGGACACTCCATATCGGTAATTATGTAGGGGCTATCCGTCCCGCGATTGAATTAGGAAATCAAGTCATTTCAAACGGGGGTAAGTTGGTCATGTTTGTGGCCGATTACCACGCCATCAACTTTATGAAAGACGCCGAAAGATTAGACCAAATCATTAAAGAAGCCGCCTGTACTTATCTGGCTTGCGGTTTGAATCCCGAAAAGGCCATTTTCTTTCGTCAATCAGATATCCCCGAAGTCTTTGAAATGACCAGTTTGCTGACCAATTTCACCCCAAAGGGTTTTATGAACAAAGCCCATGCCTATAAGGCGGCTGTGGATAAAAATGTCGCCAAAGGTGAACCCAATGACGCGGGTATCAATATGGGGCTTTATAACTATCCTATTTTAATGGCGGCGGATATTTTAACCTATAATTCGGACTATGTTCCCGTGGGCAAAGACCAAGTCCAACACGTGGAAATTACAGCCGACATTGCGGGAGCGGTCAATGCGTGCTATCATAAAGATGTCTTAAAAATCCCCAAAGCGATTACCCAAGAACATGCCCAACTTTTACCCGGCACAGATGGACGAAAGATGAGTAAAAGTTATGGCAATGTGATTCCTTTATTCGGCTCAGAAGAAGAAATTAAAAAAGCGATTATGGGCATAAAGACAGATTGTCAAGATATCAATGCACCCAAAAATCCCGAAGATATTTTGCTTTTCCAAATTGCTCGCGGTGTTTGCCCCGCGACTTTGGTACAAGAAATTGAAGAAGGTTTGAAAAAAGGTGGCCTCGGATACGGCACAATTAAAAAGATGCTGGTGAAATCCATTTATGAAATGGTGGCCCCTATTCATGAAAAATATATGGACCATATGGCCCATTACAACAATGTTGAGGAAATGTTGCAAGAAGGAGCCAAAAAGGCGAGAAGTTTGGCTCAACCAGTTTTGGAAAACTTCAAAGCAACGGTGTTTAATCAAAAAAAAGAAAAGGAAAAAACAACATGAAACACACAATCGTTATCGGTGCGGCCGCTTTAGCGTTAAGCGCTTGCACATGTATTTGCCCAGAAAACAAATATAGTTTTCAACAAGTTCAACCCGTGGCGCAATATGAATTGCAACCTGCGGCTCAATATGAATTTCAACAACCATCTCATATGATGACAAATTCAGATGCCACAGCGGGTAATTTTGAATACTATCGCTATACACAAATCAAATATACACAACCTCAACAACCACAAGAACCTGAGATTGTTTATTACCCTGTGTATCAACCGATGCCGGCTCAACCCAAACAAACTGGTTGTCCGTGTCAACAACACAACCCTTGCGGTTGCTAATTATTCAATATTAGATTGAAATAATTCCACCCCCGAGCACACATTCCCCGTCATATAGGACGGCCGATTGTCCGGGGGTGAGTGCTTTTTGGGGAGATTTAAATTTTAATAAATAACCATCGGATACTTTTTGGGCCTGTGCGGCAACAGGTGTCCCCATAGAACGATACTTGACTTGGCAATCAAAAGAATCTTTTGTCATTAAAGCCCCGCAAACAACATTTTTAATCAAACAGGAATCGGATAAAGTTTCCTCTTTCACCCCCACAATGACTTGATTCTTTTCAGCATTTAACCCCACCACATAAAGAGGTTCGAGATAGGCAATACCTAAACCTTTTCTCTGCCCGATTGTGTAATTCCAAAAACCATTGTGTTTTCCCAACACTTTCCCGTTTTTCAGGATGATATTGCCCTGTTTTGGGGGAACTTGCAATAAATCATTATAATCGCCCGAATAAAAATCCTGACTATCTGCTTTTTCCGCTTGGATAAGTCCTTTTTCTTTGGCTATTTGGCGCACTTCAGATTTCGTAAATTGCCCCAACGGGAAAAGCGTCCGGGACAGTTGTTCTTGCGTCAAACGATACAAAAAATAACTTTGGTCTTTTTTAATATCCCGCCCTTTGGCCAAAACTTTTCCTTCAGGTTTATCCAAAATTTGGGCATAATGTCCTGTCGCAAAAACATCAAAATCAAACAATTCTTTGGCTTTTTGGGTCATCAAGCCAAATTTAATCGCTTGATTACACATAATACAGGGATTGGGCGTTTGTCCCGATAAATAACTGTCCCGAAAATACTTTAAAATTGTTTTTTTAAAATCTTCCGATAAATCCAAGATATGATGCGGGATACCTTGCGTTTCACACCACCCGTGAATATCCTGTAAATCCTGTTTTTCCGTGGGACCATAGCAAGAATTATCCGATAGTTTCAAGTTGGGAATATCTTTATTATACAGCGACATAGAAACACCCATCACTTGATGCCCCTGCTCTTTTAACAGCATCGCCACCAATGTTGAATCAACACCCCCGGATAATCCCACCAAGATTTTCATAAATTCATCCCGATATAAATTAAATATAAAACATACAGGACCAGTAAGAAACAACCGGACACTCTGGAAAATTTTTGATATTTAAAGGCGATATAAATCAAAAAGCCCGTTATGGCTAACATCATCAAGATATCCCACAGCATAGACGCTTGGACTTGAATCGGGTAAATAACACCCGTCAATCCCATAATAAACAGCGCATTAAAGATATTTGAGCCCACGACATTACCAAAAGCCACATCATTATGTCCTTTGATTGAAGAAATCACAGAGGTGGCTAACTCGGGCAG
>JAZRVC010000007.1:0-20325 GCA_045598925.1 Alphaproteobacteria bacterium | reverse complement strand
CTTCTCTGTCATCCCGACCCCCTCTCTGTCATCCTGAACACACCCCCTATGTCATCCTGAACTTGTTTCAGGATCCATTTGCGGGCCTGCGTGGATAGTTGAGAATAATCTCATTAGTTCGTGCCAGCGTGACAATGGATTCCGGACTAAATCCGGAATGACGTACAAAAGAAAAACCCCAGCCGTTTGACTGGGGTTAAATTTTTCATAATCAAAAATTATGAAGCAACAACTAAATTAAATCCATTAACACTGCTAGAAGTAGCCAAGCCTGTCAATGCAGATTGTAATCCACCTGTCTTATCTGTTAATGTCACCGTAACTGTAGATTCATCAGAATCTGTCGCTACATTCATTGAAGAAACTAAGCTGGAAACATTTTCAGGAACTGTCATTAAAGTACTGCAATCCACAGCAGTTTCAATATCTCCACTAACAGAGGCTTTAGCAACAGCCATTACCCCACATTGAGCCGCTGAAGCGGCGATTTCATTGGCTTTGTATTTGTTCATTGCCATTGTATAGCCGGCGATACCACCAACGGATAACACGCCGATAATAGCTAACACACCCAACATTTCGACCATTGAACGGCCATTTTCATTTGTCATCATTATATTTTTTCCTTTATATATAAAAGTTAAACTAAATTGGCTCTCTCTTTCCCCTGTCGCAGAATATACATTATGTATACTCGCAAAAGGTCCAGAAATTACCTTACGAAGTCAAGTTTTAAATAATCTGGCCGCTTTGTCAAGCAAAAAAAGACATTATTTTTTATTTTTTTTCTTGTTAATAAATTAGTAATATTTTCTCCATTCCTTATCACTCCTGCACCATTCAAAGAATACATCAAATAAACACTGAATTTTCAGGCTAAATTCCAAAATAATAATAAAATATATCATTCTGATTTCCCCCTTGGCATCATCCTGATTTTTTTCCTTAAAATGAACAAAAATTATACATAATGTATATTCTGCGACAGGGGAAGGGGAGGACCGATTTAGTTTAACTTTTATATATAAAGGAAATAATATGATGACAAATGAAAATGGCCGTTCAATGGTTGAAATGCTGGGCGTTTTGGCTATTATCGGTGTTTTATCAATCGGTGGTATCGCCGGCTATACAATGGCGATGAACAAATACAAAGCCAATGAAATTATGGCTGCCGCTTCTCAATGTATGATTATGGCACGTTCTGCTAACGCTGGCGAAGGTGGTACAGTTACTTGCGCGAACGTTGGTGTGTCAAATGCCAATGTGACGAGTGCAGCATATAATTCTACTACTGATACAGTTACTGTGACAATCACAGATCCAGGTGAAGATATTTGTAATGCATTAAAGGGAATTTCTTCTAATGTTACAAATTGTACAACAATTGTATTCTCATAATCTAAAATTAAATTAAAAAGAAAGGAAAATAAAAATGATGAAAAATGAAAATGGCCGTTCTATGGTCGAAATGTTGGGCGTGTTAGCCATTATCGGTGTTTTATCCATCGGTGGTATCGCCGGTTATACAATGGCGATGAACAAATACAAAGCCAATGAAGTTATTGCGAAGGTTTCTCAATGTGCTATTTTGGCCCGTTCAGGTAATGCTGGTGAAGGTATTGCGACTAACACAAAAACCTGTAAAGATTTAGGTGTTGAAGGTCTTGATGAAACAAACAAGATTACTGTGAGTGGTACAACTTACACAATTCCTACAGGTATTGCTAGTACTGATACAGGCGTTTGTGATGCGTTTAAATCCATTACAGGTGCTTCAGCTTGTACTTCATTAAGTTTCAGTTAAGTCTTAATTGAACAAGTATTTATCTCCCCCAAGCGTTCGTGCGGGGGAGATTTTTTTTATGACACTTTTTTTCTTGACATCTGTTTTAAAATGACCTAAAACGATAAACGTATACTCCCCAAAAGGGGGAATTGTTTAATTAAACAAAAGAAAAAACGAAAATTGGTCAAACAGTTTTCACTAAAACGAAAGGAAAAAATAAAATGACAAATGAAAATGGCCGTTCAATGGTTGAAATGTTGGGCGTGTTGGCTATTATCGGTGTGTTATCCGTTGGTGGTATCGCCGGATACACAATGGCGATGAACAAATACCGTGCCAATGAAAACTTGGCGACAGGATCACAATGTGTGATTTTGGCCCAATCTGACAATGCCGGCGAAGGTATTGATGTCAACGATAGCGTTGATTGCGAAGACAAGTATGATTTGGATGTGCGCCATGGTGTGACAATGAGAGTGAAACATACTTCCGCCAATTGTTATACATTGATGTTGAAAGGTGTTTCAACTGACGTGAAAAACGCCATGGAAAACACTTTCTCTGAAACAAATTGTAAGCCATACAAATTGGACTTTACACTTTCATAATCTGATTGATGAAGTATGAATCCCTGACCAAACGGTTGGGGATTTTTTACATCTAACAAAAAAAGCCAACCAAAAGGTTGGCTTCCTCCTCAACAAACTGTTTAATCCATACTGGGTAAAGCGGGAACGACTTGAATATTGGAAATATATTCGCGTACCACAGCGCCTTCATTTGTTTCCACCACCAACACATCTTTTTTCTTTTTTAAATCTTCACGGATGGCCGGATGAATGTAATCCAAAATAATGGGCGTATTTTCTGTGCGATAGAGCAGAGCCTCTTGTCCCCCATCATAGATGATATACGGGGCTTTAACACCCCCCAAACGGGCCCGAATAAGAATCATCAGATTCCCCACCCCGTTCTTTAAAATGTTAAAATTATCTTCGCGTTCCACGAAAAATCCTTAATCTTCAATCTTATAAAGTGTATCAAAGCGTGCGGCATACAAAACTTCTTTTGTCTTGCCGTTGGCGTTTTTAATCAGCAAGTCAATACCACGTGCAGTGGCTTCATCATGGGCAATCACTAACATTCCCAAACCTGCAGAATCAATAAAATCACAATTTTCCATGTTGAACACCATGCGTTTCATAGATTTATCATTGCTTTTAATCAGCGCAACGATTTCAAAGAACGTATCATGATCACGGAAAGTAAAAGATCCGGAAATAAAAATTTCCTTTCCACCCTTTATATCAGAAGTTTTATAGTTCATATTTAATCTCCTTCTTTTCCATAATGGCCTATTTTTTTTGTTTCGTCAAGCCCTTTTTTTGTTTTTTTTCTTTTTTTTGAAAAATCATATAAATCGGATGACGTCCTGCCGCAATTCCTTTTAGTTCATAGCGTGTCGGCACCCAATCTTTCGGGGCTTTTGACGTGTCCTTGTGCGTTTGGGCAAAAAGCAGGCTCTCATCCATTTTTTCTTTGGCCCATTCGGCGTATTGAATAACGTCTGTGGCCAGATACACCTTGCCTTTCGGGGCTAACAACCGCCACAGTTCGGGGATATTGTCAGGTCCGATAAAGCGCCGGTTCGCGTGTCTTTTCTTTGGCCAAGGATCAGGATACAGGACATAAATGCCCCGAAAGACCCCGTCGGGCAGTTTTTGAAACAATTGGCGCACATCATCCGGCCAAATGCGTACATTGTCTTTGCGCCCCTTCGCTAAAGCAATTTCGCCCACCCCTTTTTCGTGTGTTCCGGACAGGTGGGCCAGCAGTGAGGCAACCCCGTTTAAAAAAGGTTCAGCCCCCACAAAGCCAATTTGCGGATATTTCAGAGCCAGTTCGGCCAAATGTTCCCCGCCACCAAAGCCGACCTCTAAATAAATTTCCTTAGGGTGTATCCCAAACTTAAACTTGATTTTTCCTTTTTGGGGCAGTTGAACGGACAGTTTCGGCAACAGTTTATCCATCAATTCCGCCCGAATATTGCGAATCGGTTTGCCTTTTCTTCGGCCATAAAAACGAATCAAGGGTTCATCCATTTTTAACCTCTACCTTCCAAATGTCTTTAGCGTATTCGGCAACCGTTCTGTCTATGGAAAATAGGCCGGCGCGGGCGGTGTTGAGCAAAGATTTTCTGGCCCAAGTTTCTGTATCCTTATAATCCTCACTGATTTTTTCTTGTACCGCACAATAAGAATCAAAGTCCGCCAACAACATATAATAGTCTTTATACATAATGTCTTGGAAAATTGGCGCAAAAATGTCCGTGTCTTCATTACAGGTCCAAAAACCGTTTTGCAGGCTGTCCATAATCCGTTTAATGCGACTATCTTTGTTGTAGTAATCCCAGGGCTGATGCGAATGATTCAGGTGCGCTTCGGCCACTTGTTCAGCGGTCAGCCCAAACAGATAGAAGTTTTCTTCGCCCACCTCACGCATAATTTCCACATTGGCCCCGTCCAGTGTCCCGACAGTTAAAGCCCCGTTGAGTGTGAGTTTCATATTTCCTGTGCCCGAGGCTTCATAGCCCGCGGTGGAGATTTGTTCGCTGATATCCGCGGCGGGCATTACCATTTCGGCCACAGATACCCGATAATCAGGGATGAAAATGACTTTTATCATCTCTTTGACACGGGGATCGTTATTGATAATTTGCCCCATATTGTTGATGAGTTTGATGATGAGTTTAGCCATCTTATAACTGGGGGCGGCTTTTCCGCTGAATAAATAAACCCGCGGTACTGTCGGTAAAACCCCGTCTTCAATAATTTTAAAGTATTCGTTCATGATATGCATTGCGTTCAACAATTGTCGCTTATATTCATGAATACGTTTGACCTGACAATCAAACAGGGCGTGCGTGTTGATTTTAATGCCTGTTGTTTTATCAATAAACTTGGCCAAATTTTCTTTGGCGTTTTGTTGAATATCCAACAATTCTTTCAATGCCTTTTTGTTTTTGGCCAAAGGCTCTAATTTTTTCAATTCGTTTAAGTTGGTAATCCATTTATCCCCGATATGCTTGGTAATAAAGTGCGCCAAGGACGAATCGGCCAACAACAGCCAGCGGCGGGGGGTAATCCCGTTCGTTTTGTTGTTGAATTTTTCGGGCCACAGTTCGTAAAAGTCAGGCACCAGTTTGTGCTTGATGAGTTCGGTGTGAATTTCGGCCACCCCGTTTACGGAAAAACTGCCGGTAATGGCCAGATTTGCCATACGCACTTTCTTTTCGGCACCTTCTTCAATCAAGGACATACGGGCCAGTTTCGCCGTATCCCCGGGATAGCGTTGCATAACCTGATGCATCAGCCAATCATTGATTTCATAGATAATCAGCAAGTGGCGGGGTAAGATTTTTTCAAACAAACTGACGGGCCATTTTTCCAAAGCCTCGGGCAACAGCGTGTGGTTGGTATAGGCCATACAGCCTTGCGTAATTTTCCACGCGCGTTCCCAATCCAGCTGATAGACATCCACCAACAAGCGCATCATTTCCGCAATCGCCAAGGTCGGATGTGTATCGTTCAGTTGAATCACGACTTTGTTGGGCAGTTCATCAAACGGTAAGCCTTCTTCTAAAAATCTGCGGATAATATCGTTTAAGACACAGCAAACAAAAAAGTATTGTTGCGTAATGCGTAAGGCTTTCCCCTGTTCAATATCGTCCGAAGGATATAAAACCTTTGAAATTGTTTCTACTTTAATGTTGTCTTCAACCGCGGCGACATAGCCCCCTTGATTAAAGAGGTTGATGTCTAAAGAGTTGCCTGATTTTGCGGCAAACAGCCTTAAATAATTGACGGTTTTCCCCTGATAGCCCGCAATCGGCATATCATAGGGCAGACCCAAAATTTGTTTAGTGTCAATCCATTTGGGCTGACGGAGTCCTTCTTTTTCTTCATAGACCACTTTACCGCCCAGCGGGACAATACAGGTTCTGTCGGCGCGTTCAATTTCCCAAGGCGACGCCGTTTCCAACCAAGAATCAGCGCGTTCTTTTTGCCACCCGTTTTCAAAGTATTGTTTGAACAGCCCGAATTGATAGTTGATACCATAGCCATAGCCCGCAATATCTTGGGTTGCCATTGAATCCAAAATACAGGCAGCCAACCGCCCCAGTCCCCCGTTGCCCAAGGCAGGGTCTTTTTCTTCGTTCACCACATCAATCAGTTGATATTTATTATCCAAATGAATTTGTTTAATCAAATCCATCATCTGAAAGTTGATCAGGTTATTGCTGAGCAGTCGCCCGGGCAAGTATTCCAAAGAGAGATAATAAACCCGCTTTTTGGCGCTTTTGTGGCGATGGGCCGTTTCCATCATTTTATCAACGCATAAATCACGCACCGCCAAAGCCAAAGCCAATAATAAATGACTTTTGTGGGCTTCATTGACTTGCTTGCACAATGAATATTTGATGTGCCATTCCACTAATTTTTTTAATTCGTCTGCCGTGATTTTAGCATCCGTTTTTTGATGAAGCGTTTTTTTTGCCATTTTTCTCCCCTTTATCTTGATATACTGGATATATCAAATTTTTATTGCTTTCTCAAGTTTTTTTTGAAAAGAGTTGATTTTTTTTTGAAAAAAAGTTAAAGTGGGCTTATGAAAAAAATTTATTTATGGGCTGTGTTGCTGCTGTTGACGGGATGTGCACACGTTTCAAAGGAACTGCCGTCTTTAAGGGGAAAAACAGCCGAAGAAATCAAATCGGATTTTGGCCGACCGACCATTGTCCATGCGGAAAATAATGCCAGTCTTTGGACGTATTCCCAAGACGATTGTTCGTCTTTAATTTTCTTTGACGACCAACAAGTGGTTCAACACGCGGAACTGCGCTGTGGATGCGCCAATAAAAAGTAAAAAGAACGCTTGCTTTTTTTTAAAACAAAGAGTATAATACCCCTTAAGTTTAACTTTAACATACCCCGAAAGGAGGGAAGACCATGGTAACCATCGTTGTGCGCGACAATAATGTTGAGCAGGGTTTGCGTGTTTTGAAACGCAAAATGCAAAAAGATGGCCTGATGCGTGAATTACGTATGCGCAAGTTCTATGAAAAGCCTTGTGAAAAACGTAAGCGTAAGATGGAAGAATCAATCCGTCGTACACGTAAAAATGAACGTAAACGCAGATTTACCGAAGGATTCTAATCCTTTTTTTCAGGTTAAGATTTGGAAAAATCCCCATGATGTTGGGGATTTTTTTGTTATAAAGGCACCCCTTGGGTGATCTCCCTTTCGTCATCCTGTTTCTCCTCTCTTTGTCATCCTGAGCGGATGCGAAGGATCTATGGATTCTTCGGGGAGTTGCCCCTTCAGAATGACGGTTGGGTTTGTTGTCATGACTCTCTTTTTCTTTGTCATGCCTTGAACGTTAGTGAAATAAGTCATCTGATTGGGATTCCTTATCTCCTCACTGTCGTTCGTCAAGGAATGACATTCTCCTTTCTTGTCATCCTGAGGGAGTTTATACGACCGAAGGATCCATGGATTCTTCGGCTGTCGCCTTCAGAATGACGGGGGGTGGGATAAAAGGCACCCCTTGGGTGGGCGAAACCCAAGGGGTGTTTTCCTGCCCAAAATGTTAAAAAACAACAGGAAAAAGCGTTTTTTGTCATGACTCTCTTTTTATTGTCATGCCTTGAGCGTTAGCGAAATAAGGCATCTGATTGGGATTCCTTATTTCCTCACTGTCGTTCGTCAAGGAATGACAAGAGAGTCAAAGCGAGACTACCTCACACACAGAGCATAGTAGTTGTAGACGCGAGAGAAGTAGCCGCCGCTCACGCCACCAGTGTCAAGGTCCACGAGGAACGCGTCGCCAGAATCCATATTATTTGTCAACTTATTGTCTTCACAAGTTTGATTATAACAATCAAATGTCCAGAAATAAGTACTTTTCAAATCATCATCACCCTTAACAACTGGACATTCATTTCCTACACTCACCTCTTCACAACTAAAGTCAGACAAAGAAACCATGCCATGCATTCCCGAACTATTACACAGCTCATAGGCTGATTTCCAAGTCATATCAGATGCGACCAAGCAATAGTTGCCGTCTGACACTAACGTGCCACCGATTCCCGTACAGGCATCTTCGGTTGGTTTTGCAGAACCCGCACCGGCACCACTTCCTAAATCATTATTATAGGTCAATGTGGAACAGGTATCATCATCACTGATTTTTGGATTATTTGAATCAGCAGAGACAACTGCTTTCATTTGAGTACAAACCGCTGGGTCTACCCCAGATAAATTTAATTTAAATTGGGTATCCGTTGCTGTTCTGGTGGCGACAGTAATGGTGACACCGGCGGGTGTGTCCCCCGTAAATTCCCCCAAACTGGGAGTTGTTAAAGTGGGCTTTGTTTGGATTTGGGCCGAAACCGTCATCGCACGCATACTGGCGCCTTGTAAAATTTCGTTCGCCCGATGTT
Source organism: Alphaproteobacteria bacterium (assembly GCA_045598925.1). GTDB lineage: Bacteria > Pseudomonadota > Alphaproteobacteria > CAAHEQ01 > UBA3637 > UBA3637. The sequence continues at coordinate 12,031 of JAZRVC010000007.1, read as the reverse complement.
TATTCATGGCCATGGTATAGCCCGCGATACCGCCCACGGATAAAACTCCGATAATTGCCAGTACCCCCAGCATTTCAACCATTGACCGACCACCTTCTGTCGTCATTCCGGATTTAGTCCGGAATCCATTGGCACGCTGACACGAACCATTGAGATTTGCCCCAACTCTCCACGCGGAAGTGGTAATGGATTCTGAAACAAGTTCAGAATGACAAAAGTAATTATTATTCTTATTTTTAGTTTTATTTTTATTTAACATAATTAACTCCTTTTTTGTTGAACTAAAAAATGTCGCTTGGTGAGAGCGACTGGAAGTTTAAGAGCTATCATATAGAATAGTGCGGCCTATTGACCGATAACGGTTTATTTGAACCGCCTTCCAGCCAAATGACCAGAAGGTTGGTTTTTTGCGCCGATGGTTGTCGGCAACTATATGAGAGGCTCTTAACCCTCTGGGTGGACACCATCCCACCGCAAAATTGAGCCTAAACAATTTTTACCCAAAAAGCAAGCAGAAAAATTTTATTTGTCAAAAGGGGCTTGCAATTTATTTTAAAATTTTCTAATTTGGAAACATCAGGGGAAATTCGTCCCCGATAACTGAAAGGAAAAAAATTATGTTAAAACAATTTTTATTTGGTGTAGCCGCTTTTTCATTGGCTGTTTCTGCCGCGGCGGCGGATATCACAAACCCGTTCTATTTGCCCACAAAAGGACAAGTCGGTTCAATCACTTCTGCCGCTTTTCGTAAAATTCAAGAAAAAGATAACAGATCTTCATGGAGCCGTTATGATAAAATTGTACGTGAAGATGTACAATATGGTTTGACGGACGCTTTGGCTTTAGTGGCCGGTTTGGGAAATACTTTTGCCAAAGGTAAAACAAATGGATATGTTTCTGAAACGCGTGATGCTAACTTAAATTGGCGCGCCGGATTGGCTTGGAATATCTTGAAAGGAGCCGCAAAATTGCAAGTGGCTGCCAACTATGGTCAAGATAGACTGGGACCTTCGGTCAAGGGCGAATATAAATACGTGGATGGCGAAATTAAAGCCGGATATCAATTCAAAAAATTCTTAACTTACATTTCAGTGGGTGAAGAATTGCCTGTCGCTCAAACAAATGGGTACGGATATGATAAACCAAAATACAATGCCAAAATCGGTTTGTATCAAGGTGAATGCGAAAAATGGGCTTTGGATACAGGTATTCGCTGGGTGCATAGTGAACAAGATGAACAACGTGGCTATATGGCCGAAGCGGAAGCTTCTTACTATTTGACACCAAAATCAGCGGTCAGTATCTATGGAACTTATTTATTAGATGGAAAAGCTACGGGAAACACAGATATGTATGACAAATCTGTCGGTGTTCGTTTGCGTTGGTTCTTCTAATCATATTGAAAGAATGAAAGCCTCGCTGTTGCGGGGCTTTTTTGTTTGACTTTTTAACTGATTTACGATAAAATAAACCTATCGTTTTTTTATCAAAGGGCTGTTTCAAATGAACATTAAAGAATTTATCAACCAAAGCGTGTTGAACATTTTAAAGAAGTTAGACTATGACTCTCAGGATGCTTTGATTTCCAAATCTAATCGTCCCGATTTATCTGACTATCAATCCAACGTGGCGATGTCTTTGGCGAAAAAATATCATAAATCCCCCGTGGAAATTGCCAAGCAAATGACGGATGAATTATCCAAACAAGACTATGTCGCCGCGGTGCGTGTGGATGGCCCCGGATTTATCAACATCCGCTTGACAGACGACTTTTTAACGACTCTGCTTAAATCAGAATATAAGCCGACGGGACGCACGGTGGTCATTGACTACGGTGGTCCGAATATTGCCAAAGAAATGCACGTGGGACATTTGCGTGCGGCAATTATCGGCGAAAGCATTAAACGTATTATGCGGGCGACGGGCGATAAAGTTATCGGGGATGTTCATTTTGGCGATTGGGGAACACCTATTGGTATGTTGATTGCCGAATTGAAACGTGAACAACCCACCTTAAAGTATTTTACCGAAAATAAAGCGGATGAAACTTTTAAAATGTCTATTTCGGAAATTTCGGCCTTGTATCGCAGGGCGGCCGCTGCTTTTAAAGAGGATGAAGCCTTTAAGGAAGAAGCCCGTGTCGCGACCTTTGATTTACAAAAAGGGAATGCTGGTTATATGGCTTTGTGGCAACTGTTTAAAGATATTTCTGTATCTGCGGTGAAAGCCAACTATGACAAACTGGGGGTGGCTTTTGATTTATGGATGGGCGAAAGTGATGTCAATGACTTGCTGCCTTGGTTGGTGGACGATTTAACCAAAAAAGGGTTGGCCGTGCCATCTGAAGGTGCTTTGATTGTGCCGATGCCCGAAAAAAATAATCGTGAACGGGCGCCCTTGATTGTGAAAAAATCCGATGGCGCTTATACCTATGCTGCCACAGATTTAGCCACAATTATCCAACGCGTGCGTGATTTTAAACCCCAAAACATTTTGTATGTCGTGGATGCACGTCAGCGCGAACACTTTGAACAGGTCTTTGAAGTGGCGCATTTGGCGGGCTATGTGGATGACTCTGTTTCTTTGGAACATATTCCTTTTGGGACGGTGAACGGGGCAGACGGTAAGCCTTTTAAAACACGGGCAGGGGGTGTGATGAACCTGAAAGACCTGATTCAACTGGCTGAAGACAAAGCGCGTGAAAATATCCCTGAGGATATGGATAAAGCCTCAGCCGAAAAACAAGCCCATCAAGTCGCCATCGGTGCTTTAAAATATCAAGATTTAAAGAACTCCCGCACCTCAGACTATATCTTTGATACGGAAAACTTTACGAAGTCTGAAGGTAAAACAGGTGCCTATATTCAATATGCGATTGCGCGTATCAACTCTATCTTGGAAAAATCCAAAGTGGATGCAAAAGAAATTGAAAAGGCCAAAATTCAAATCACACATCCTTTGGAACGGGAATTGATGTTGAATATCGCCCGTGAACCCGAAGCGTTGGTGGAAGCATATAACCATCGGGAACCTTCGGCGATTAGTGATTATGTCTATCTGTTGGCCCAAAATTTCAGTTCTTTTTATGCTGAACTGCAAATCAACGGGGAAAAAGATTTAGCGATTCGTTTGTCGCGTTTGAAAATGATTCAAACAATTAAGGACATTTTGAAAGCCAACTTGGACTTATTGGGGATTGAATCGCCCGATAAAATGTTGAATAAAAAAGCCTAATGTTATTTTTCCAAAACCGCCACAATTTCAATGTGGTTGGAATAGGTAAATTGATCCACAGGGGTAATTGGTTGAAGTTGCCACCCGCCTTTAATCAAGACTTTGATGTCGCGCGCGGCTGTCTTGGGATTACAAGACACCATCACAATGCGCCCGTGTTCCAAAAGGGCTAGTTCTTTTGATTGCGCCAAAGCGCCCGCCCGCGGTGGATCCATGACAATAAAATCAACACCTTCTAATTCTTCTGTGGTTAAAGGTCGGCGGAATAAATCGCGCACCACACCGTTGGGACCCAACCAAGCCACCGCTTCTTTCACACACTCATATCCTGTTGTTTGAATCCCTTTGTTGAGGAGAGGTTTTGTAAATGTGCCCGCACCACAAAATAAATCCACGGCTTTATGAACATGTTGGCTGGCCCCCACCACCAACCGCACCAAGGCTTGTTCGCCCTCTAAACTTGGCTGTGCGAAATGATCGGCACCCGAATTACCATACAGGCCTTTTTCAAAAATGGGGGTCTCATTATAAATGACACGGGCAATTTCGGGATATTGATTGAGAGGAGTGAGAATTTCCAGTTTTTCCAAATCAGGCACACCTGTTTTATCCTTGATATGAACATCTAATCCCGCGAAAGTTTCCAATAAAAAGGCATCCCCGCTGGTCCCTAATTTAGCCACAACTTCCCGTAAAACGGGTAGGGCTTTGTTGAGTGATTTTTTAAGGAGCGGGCAACTTTTAATTTCCACAATTTGATGCGTCTTGGCTTGATTAAAACCTAAATGTCCCCGAATAAACGAAAAACTGCACCGACGACGGGTTCCCGTGGGAATCAAGACCATCGGATTTAATTCAATTTTAAGTCCGGCATCTTGAAAACTGTGGCGCACAAAGTCTTCTTTTTTTTGAATATAGTCTTGCGGGCTTAAGTCTTGCCAAACACAGCCACCGCACACACCAAAATAAGGACATTTTTCTTTTAACATAGTTGGAATTATAGCGGAAAATTTTCTATTTGTCAAAAGAACACTTGACATTTTACGGTTTTGGTTGTATCCTAATACCTATAGAAACGTTCGTTTCGCTTATTATTTTCCTATTTTTTTGAAAGGCTGGATCATGCAATTGCAGGATTTAAAGAAGAAAACATCCACGGAATTATTAAAATACGCCGAAGAATTGGGTATTGAAAATGCGGCCAGTATGCGCACCCAAGATATGATGTATGCGATTTTGAAGCACTTGGCGGAAACAGAAAATACTTTGTTGGCCGATGGTGTGTTAGAGGTTATGCCGGATGGTTTCGGTTTCTTGCGTTCACCGGAAGCCAATTATTTGGCAGGTCCTGACGATATTTATGTGGCCCCTCAACATATTAAACGTTGGGGATTGCGCACAGGCGACACAGTGAGTGGTCAAATTTCTGCCCCAAAGAATAATGAAAAATACTTTGCTTTGGATAAAATTGACTTGGTGAATTTTGAAGATCCCGAAAAATTACGTTATCGCGTGAATTTTGATGATTTAACACCGCTGTATCCCGAAAAGCCGATTACAATGGAACACGAAGCGGACAATACCAAGAAAAAAGATTATACCGATCGCATTATTGACCTGATTTGTCCGCAAGGTTTTGGGCAACGTTCTTTGATTGTGGCGCCCCCACGGACAGGTAAGACAATTATGCTTCAAAATATCGCCCACGCGATTACGGCTAATTATCCGAAAGCGCATTTGATTATGTTGTTGATTGATGAACGTCCCGAAGAAGTAACGGATATGATTCGTTCGGTTAAGGGCGAAGTGATTTCTTCCACGTTTGATGAGCCTGCCGCGCGCCATGTACAAGTCGCCGAAATGGTGATTGAAAAGGCCAAACGCTTGGTGGAACATAAGCAAGATGTTGTGATTTTGTTGGATTCTATTACCCGATTGGCGCGTGCCTATAATACAGTGGTGCCCAGTTCGGGTAAAGTTTTAACGGGTGGTGTGGATGCCAATGCTTTACAAAAACCCAAACGTTTCTTTGGGGCGGCCCGTAATATAGAAGAAGGCGGCAGTTTGACCATCTTTGGGACGGCTTTGGTGGATACGGGTTCCCGTATGGACGAAGTTATTTTTGAAGAATTTAAAGGGACGGGAAATAGTGAAATCGTCATGGACAGAAAAGTGTCCGACAAACGTATTTTTCCGGCCATTGATGTGACTAAATCCGGTACCCGTAAGGAAGAATTGTTGGTGGATAAAAATAAGTTGCCCAAAATGTGGATGCTTCGCCGCGTGCTGATTCCGATGGGGGTGACAGAGTCTATGGAATTTTTGTTGGATAAACTCAAATTCACCAAGAACAATGATGACTTTTTTAATTCGATGAATCAATAATGAGTGATATTCAAGCGATCGTTTTTAAAAAAGATATAAAAGCACAACTCCCCAAAGTGATTTTAGTGCATCGTCGTTCAACGGGGGATTTGGTGCGCCTAAATTTCTCGGATGAAGGACAATTACTGCGTTTTACACATTTATCAAAAGACAAAAAGATTCGTTTAAGTTTTGATATTGAACAAAATAAGTATATTCCTTTACCACACCAATATCATCAAGTCATTGAATATCAACTCAACAATAAAAAATGGCTACAAAGTGTGTCTCATAAAGAAGAAGCCAATCATCAAAATTTTTATGGATTTACCGCCATGCCACCTTGGAATTATGAAGCCATTCATTTTGCCCGAGAAACAGGTTGTGGGGATTTGGATATTTTGATGAATGGTGATTTTTGTTGCCGACCCAATTATATCAAAGCGTGGAATGCCGATGTTTATTATAAAACACTCACGCCTTCTCATATTTTGTTGCCACAGTATGTAAATCGTGAACGCTGATGAATGTTCAGTCTTAACGCTTTTAAATAAAATTTACCTCGTTTTTGAAAAAACTCTTCTAAAAAGAGAAAAGCGTTTTCTTACTGGCAGCGGATGCTCTTTAAAATAATTTTGAAGCAAAACCCTGTTTTCTTCGCCAATGTTTTTTTGGGACCACTCTTCATCTTGCACTCCGTCCCGTAAATTGAGATCAAAAAACATTGTTTTTTCATCAGGATTTACTCCTGCGGCCAATAATACTTCAGTGCATTTTGGGTGTTTAGAATAAATCGTTAAATCTAATGATGAAAATTTTTTCTTTTTGTTCTTTTTATTTTTATAAACAAAGGGTGTTTTTAAATCTACATTATATTTTTGGAAGAGTTTAAGTGCGTGAATGTCCCCGTTCATACAAGCACGAATAACAGGATCTGTATCGATATCTTTTCTTTTGATTTCGGCGCCTCTTAAGAACAACAATTCAGCGGTTTTGAGGCGTTTTCTTTTGAGGGCTAACTCCAGTGCGGTTTGATCGTTTTCTTTGGCTTCATTGACATCAATCCAAGATTCAGACAGAATTTTCGCACATAATTTTGTTTGTCCCAAAGCCGCCGCATTGGCCAAAACATATTCTTGTAAAGATTTCAGTTTATCGGCATACATTTTAATCGTATCATAGAGAAAAGACTCTTTATGAGGGACAACGCCCAATCTTTGACACATTTGTGTCCAAGGGTCTAATTCAAACAACTGATTTAAGGTTTGTATTTGTTGGGGATTCGCATTGGCCATAATCCACTCCGTGGCGGGTGTGCTGGGATAATTAAACAGGCCGGCATTATCATACCTGGCTTGATAACGGGCGGCTAAATCATGCAGTTGATGCATCAATTCCAAACGCTTTAAATCACGGGCCAAATGTTGCCGATAAAAATAAGATTCCGGCTTTTTCTCTCCAGATTTTTGTAATACAGCATCAATTCTTTCTTGGCGACGTTTTTCCCATTCTTGTGTATGCGTTTTTTCCATAGGTTACCTCCTTTTATTTCGTTTTTATCAGGCGTTTGGCCCGTATTTGTCTGTTGAGTTCTTTTCTTTGATAAGGGGCTATCATCCCTTTTGATTCAAAAAACTCATTTTCAATTTGATTTAAAAACATAAGATTTTCTTTTAAAATAGGGGGAAGTTCATGTTCTGTTTCGCCTTTTTGAAAGACCTGTTCCGAACGAAAGATAATATAACTTTTTTCGCCCTCATCCTCACAATCATTGACATACACAAAGCCGTCATACCCTTCGGATTCTAAATAGCGAATCATCCGTTGATAGCCCACATTTTCGGCCAATTCTTTCGGATCGTTAGAATCGGCCGAAAAAAGATGCTCGGCCTCTAATTCTTTTTTTAAAGCCTCAGTTGATTGTTGAAACGGATGCACAAAAATAAATTCGGACAGGGCTTTTTTATAGGGCATCTTTTCGGGGCCCAAAGCGTCCCTCTCGCGACATTCTTTCGGGGTCAAATAAATAGATTTCGGCAGATAAAAACTGGAAAACCGTTGATGATACATGGCCAAATTGTGTCGCCCGAAATCACAAATTTCACAGGGATTCTTCATAGATAAATGAACCCGATATGTTTTTAATAAATTCGGATGTTCAACATCTAATCTTTTTTGTAAAGTTTTGGGTAAGGCACTCACCCCTTTTAAAGGTTCAATCATCCCCAAAGCTTTATAGACTAAATGAAAGCCCCGCATTTGGGCGGCTTTTTGGGTGCCAAAGTGTGTTAAAGGATGAAAACGTTGAATGGTTTGTTTGGCATCAGTTGTATGATAAAAATCAACAAAACGACCATAATCATCTTTTAATTTTGTGTTTGCTAATTTTAATTTCATTTTGCTTGCGTCTTCCCCTGTTGGTTTTTTCGGGCCACCTTTTACCAAAAAAATAACCTTTCCGAAGAAAGGTGTATTTTCTAATTGGAGCGGGCGAAGGGAATCTCTTCGTCATCGCCCGACCCTTCCTGAATAATATATAAAATTTTTCAACCAAAGTCAAGCATATTTTTTGATTACGGGTACCCGTCAACAAAAATCAACCGAATCATTTGGAACAATTTTCCATTTTTTTATACTCGAAACCAACAGACCTTAAATAGCATTTTTAGCAACTAATTAAAAATCCTCTTGTCTATAAAAGAGCACCTTATTAATATACCAACAATCTATAAAAACCATTTGACCCCAAGAATCAATTTACCTAGAAGTTGTTAAATGGTTTTCTGTACATTCTCATAAAATCCCTTTTGTTTGAAAGTTAAAATTATTCTAAAAACGATTTAAACGGGTCATAGAGCAAAATTTTTGACTTTTGGGTGGAGTTATACCTCTGGACAAAAAATCGCTTCTGAAAACCACCTTAAAATCGTTTTCTAAAAACCGTCAGAACCCAATGGTGCTGCGGGTTGCTGCTATGTTATGCTTGCTTATATTTTAGTTAATTTTATTTACGTTTTTAAGGAAATTACCAAAGACCTTATTGTTTTACATTTTCTTCTGCTTTTTGTTTAGCATCAGCCACCTTTTTCATAAAATCTTGGAACATCTCTGGATAACGTTCAGCTACGACAGGTAGTTGTTCAGCCAATGAATTAATATAACGGAATCTGTTGCCACTATTCATCATTTTAAGGGCCGCATCCACTCGTTCATTTTCCGGTTTGGATTCAACGCGCATATTATCCCCAATCATCATCTTTTGACGGGTCTTATTGTTATAAATCGGCCAATTATATTTTTCACTAGAAGGATTTCCTGCCTTTACAAAATTTGCAATCATCTTTTGATATTCCAAGGCTAAATCCACTTGTTCCTTTGTTCCTTTGGCTTCCTTACCATCAAACGTGCCAAACATATAGAAACAATCTATCGCATGTGCTGCCCCAAGATATTCAGGATAGTCATATTTCTTTTCAAAAGTATAACTATAACCGATACCCCCATTTTGACTATGTTGTAATGCTTGATAAGTATTACCAATGGATAAAGATTTGTCATCCATATAGCGTCGGGCAATTTCTTTACCTTGATAACCTAAATTGTTTAAGGCTTGTTTATATTTCGTTAAATCCTCTTTAAATTGGTCTGTTTCAAAACTTTCATCCATATCCAATGATACTTGGCATATGGCATCAAACATTACCTCATCATCAATGAATACATTTTGGAAATAACGAAATTCATCAGCGGTATGTCCTTGCATAATGATTAGGTCTTTACTCATTCCATCTTCCCATAATTTAAAAGGATCCTTTGGAATAAATTTACCATCTCGGACCAACAAAGAATATAATTGCGACCCATTTTGATTCCAATAATTTTGCATCGTTTTAAAGTCAATATCCTGTATTTCTTTAACTGTTTTGACATTAAAATCTTTTTTGAGTGCTTCTGGTAAAATTAAAGTTTTTTCAATATCGTTTCCTTGATTTACAGAACCACTCATCGGAATCGCCTTTTGAAAGAGTCCTTTGGCTTCCGGCAATGTGCAAAGTGTTGAAACAGCCCCGCCCCCCGCTGATTCGCCAGAAATGGTGATATTATTCGGATCACCACCGAAAGCTGCGATATTTTCTTTTATCCACTTTAAGGATTGGACTAAATCAAAAATACTATTGTTGATGGCAGTATCATATTCTTTACCATCTGGAAAATCAGATAAATTAATCATTCCCATCATCCCCATACGATAGGTGACGGTCACTAAAATCACATCGGGGTTATTTTGGGCGAAAAATTGTCCGTTGTAAATAGGATCCACCGTTCCACCTTGCAACCAACCACCCCCATGAATAAACACGAGGACTGGCTTGTTTTTTATGCCATTTACATTTTTCCAAATGTTCAGGTTCAAACAGGCTTCACTTTGTTCATATAACGAAGATTTTTCCCCGGTTGCATCAATAGGCTGCATACAGGTTGGACCAAAATAATAAGCTTCATAGATTTTATTTGATTTTTGCGGATCTATTGCTTGTTTAAAACGTCTATTACCAACGGGTTGTGTTGCAAAAGGAATTCCTTTCCACGAAATAACATCATCTTTTTTTCGTCCGACAAAAGTTCCATTTTGGCAAGTGGCGGCGAGATTTGTATCATATTTTCCAATAATTTCTTGATTTGGAACATATTTTTCCATTTGAAAAGATTGTTGCCATTCTTCTTGTGTTTTGTATGGTGAAATAGTACTTTGATTATCAAGGGCATATCCACTGACATCCATTAATAAAATAGCCGCAATAGTAAGACTTCTATTAAACATGATTCTCTCCTTATTTTATGTGTTCATCTAAATCCTCTAGACACTTATAATTGGGTTAATTTAGTAGTATTCTTTGATTTTATTTGACGATATTTACTAGAAATAAAATCTGTTAGAATAAAAATAACAATGGATATCAAGAATGTGTATCCAAAAGATAAACTGGGATTCCTATTAAAAATAGTCACGTCTATGATGAAAATAGGTATATAACTAATGACATACATTAATGTTATATTTTTACTCCATCTTTGCAGATGGGTTAAATATGCTTTTTTTATGATTTTAGAAATAAGGAAACATATCCAAAGTTCAAAGAAAATCCATCCCAAAAACATAGTATATGTAAATAAACCATGCCAATAAAAACGTTCATCATCACCAGATTCAGGATTAAATATACTAAAATACGTTTCATTAGTATCTAATGTTGCGATAATGGTTAAAATAGTAAAAACAAGTAATCCCACACATCCTAAATTCCTGTATGTTTTTGCTTTTGTGTTTTCTGAGTATATTTTCTTTGAGAAGAGATATCCGGCAATAGGATATCCTATCCAAGATAGAAATGGAAAGTAACTATCCGGATGTGTTCCATAAAATGGGCCTGTTATGAGTTGTAGAAATCTGCTATCTTGAATTTGACAATGTGTGAGCAGAAAATGATTTAAAAGCATGAAGGATGCTAATGTCAATAGGATTGTCTGAGTGGATAAATTCATTTTCCGAACGATTGCAAAGAATATAAATGCCAATCCTGCAAATCCTAATATATCAGACGAAAAAAGTATCATAATAAATGAATGGGTATCAAGTGATTCATTATAAAAGAAAGTCCTATAGGTATATGGAAGAGAAAATGCTAATAAGTTAAAAACATATGACAGCAGGAATAATTTAATACCTCTTTTAAATAATGCTGATGGTGTATTATGTTTACTAAATGAAATACATGTTCCTAATAGAAACATAAAAATAGGGGCTGCCGCAGGAGAGCCAAAAAATTCAGTGATGAAATTATAGATGGGATAATGGGAGGTGTTTAGCATTGCTATTTTGCAATGTACAAGTATCATACCAACAATAGCTATTGCTTTTGCAATATCCCATTCAATAATACGATTACAATCTTTTTTGGGTACCATTTAAAATCTCCTGTGAAATTTCGTTTTTCATAGTTTAACAAAAAATATTTCTAAATTCAACGAAATACTATATAATTAAGTCCCAACACATGAATACGAAACAGGATAAATTAAAATTGACCTTTAAAAATATCTAAATAGTCTTTGAGTAATAATCTTCTGGCCTTCTTCATATAAACGATCCAAATATACTCGTTTTTCTATCATAACAACGATATAATAGTACCAAACGATAACGATATTCCTCAAAAATTACATTCATTATTGAAAAACGCTATAACACAAAAGGAAAAGGGAATCCCCATGCTTATTTTTGGTATTAGGTTTTCTTCTTTCCGGCATCCTTCTTTTCCAAGGATAGCTTCTTTTATTTGTTGTTTATTCATATTAAGCTACTTTCAGTTCTGATGTTTTTTCTACTTTCTTCGACATTTTAGATTGAATCCAAGCGTCTATATCGGCAATT
>JAZRVC010000006.1:0-39586 GCA_045598925.1 Alphaproteobacteria bacterium | reverse complement strand
CCAGTTGATGTAAAAACTGCCTTTTATCTAATCCTGGTTGAATGGCGGGCAAAAAGCGTACTATCACGGTGCCCGGGTATTTCATCACACTGTTTTTGGGCCAAAATACACCTGTATTTAAAGCCACGGGAACAATGGGGACTTTGCATTGTTCGTACAAAAAGGCCACCCCGGGGCTATAGGGTTTCTTTTCGGTGGGGGGCACGCGTGTGCCTTCCGGAAAAATAATCAAGTTCATGCCTTCGCCCAAGCGTTTAGAGGCATTATTCAACATCTTGCGCATGGTCTTGGTTCCGCCTTTGCGGTCAATGGGGATACACCCCGTTCGCCAAGCATACAGGTTGGCAAACGGCAACCACATCAAAGATTGCTTTAAAATATAAAACACGTTTGGCACCAATGAATGAAACAGCAGTGTTTCCATGGCAGATTGGTGCTTGGACGCGATAATATATCCGTTCTGTGTGGGTAAATTTTCCCTTCCTTCCACTTGGATTTTGATTTGGCAAATAACCAACAAAGTATAGCGAATGGCTTTTGTCCAAACAATGGGAATCCACAGGGTGATTTTCCTGGGGAAAAAGACCAAGGGAAATAACACAATAAAAATCAGTGCACTTTCAATATAAAGCAGTAAAGTAAAAAGTATAGATTTTATCAGTATCATTTTATCATCCTTTGAATGAAGTATTTTGAATAAGTAATTAAAAACTTATTGTATTCTAATAATAATTGCCAAGCGTAGTTTGTATACAACCAATGGGTAGAATCATCAAATTCTTTTGGAAAAACCGAGTGCGGATAGATGGCTAAATCAGGGCTGTGTTGATGCATTTCAACCAAACTTCTGGGCATATGATAAAAACTGGTGAGCAAAATGATAGAATCCACTTTGTTTTCTTTAATCCAATCGGATGTCTCTAAAGCGTTGGTATAGGTGGAATCCGCCATATAGCCCAAATGAATCTTTGGGCGTAATGGGGAAGGGACATCTTTTAGTAATTCTTCTTCCTTGACGGTCTTATTGACGCCCGAAATAAACAATTGCGGGGCCAGTTCGCGTCCCAGTAATTGAATCGCCGACGTAATTCTGTCGGGGCCCCCGGTTAAAACAATAATAGCATCGGCTTTTTCCAAGGGGGTATATCTAAAAGAAATAGCAACCAAGGAAAAACAAAAAAAGCCGATAATCCACAGGGCGAACCCTGTCCAAAAAATATAGCCCCAAAAATGTTGTTTTATTGAGTTTGTCATAAAAAGCGCCTGAGGTATGAAAGAACTGTTTTAAAGGTCGTAATTGCGGAAATTAAGCAAATAAACAACGGCCAACATCCCAACAAAATCCATTGATTCATTGAAAATTCACTTTGAAAAATTGTTTGGCTGGTACTTTTAAAACAATACATCAAAAGCAATAAAAGGGGAACCGCACAACAAAAACCGATAATACCCCCGATAAAAGACCTTTTGAAATTATATGAGGCATATTTTGTCGTAATATATAAGTCTTTTGCCCCCATCATATGAACCAAATTGATGACAAATTCATGGACATTTAAACTGGCCCGAGTGGTATAGGCCACCGTAAAAATAATGGTGAAAATCAATAAGAGCAACAGAAAAGAAATGACCTGAATCACCCGATGGGATAGTTTTACCAAATCGGCCAACCAAATGCGGTGGCTGTCCATGGTGGCATAAGGTACCATTGTATTTAAATCATTTTTTAATTGTTCTAAAACAGGGGGGTGTTGGGCGTCTATTTCCACGTCAATCAGTTTGGGTAAAGGCAGAGAATCCAAATTGATATCGGCCCCGATCCAAGGCGCCATTAAATCCGTCATTTGATTATCATCCACAACGGAAGCCCCCAAGACCCCCGGAGTTGTTCTTAAAATAGACAAGGTTTTTTCAATGTCTGTGGCTATTTCTTGATTCCGAAAGACCCCTTGTTTATTATAGGTGTCAATCTGGACCGTTAAAGATTTTGCCACATCATGGTGCCACGATTGAATACTGTTAAAGGCCATCAATCCGCCGCCCCACAAGATTGTGCCGATAAACACCATCAATAAACACATCCAAGGGAAATAAAAACGTGTCGCATCCGTTGCAAATAAAAATTCGTTATGTTTAGCCATTTTTCTCTCCTTTGGTAAATAACTTGTTGGCCATATCAACATAAGATGTCTTTGGGTTGATCAGATGAACCTGTCCTTCGTGTAAATGCAGTTGAGGAAAAGCAAAACTTTTAATCAACCCTTCATTGTGGGTGGCGACCACAACGGTTGTCCCTAATTTATTCAGTTCCAAAAACAGGTATAATAACCTTTTGGCCATCGCGTCATCCACGTTTCCCGTGGGTTCGTCCGCCAATAACAAGGCCGGTTTATGAATCACAGCACGGGCAATAGCGATTCTTTGTTTTTCACCACCCGATAATTCGTTGGGATGGGCACGCATCTGTTTTTCCAATCCCACCCAAGTCAGCAATTCGGTCACGTGCTTTCTGATTTCACTTTCTTTTTCCCCGATAATGCGTAAGGGTAGGGCCACGTTATCAAAGGCCGTTAAATGATCCAATAAACGAAAGTCTTGAAATACCACCCCAATCTGGCGTCGCATTTGGGCTTTGGCCGAACGACTGAGGGAGTCAACGGTTTGTCCGAATAAGCGCATACGTCCCTTGGTGGGCAGGTGATCCAGATACAAAAGGCTCAATAACGAAGTCTTTCCCGCTCCGCTTTCCCCTGTTAAAAAATGAAAAGACCCAGGGGCTAATGAAAAATGAATATCTTTTAACACATCTGTGCCGACTTTATACCTGAAAGAAACGCCGTTAAACTCAGCGACAGTGGGCGATAACATTTCATTTGAAACCATTTTTTCATCCTTTGTTTAAAAAATGTTGCATCTTTTTTTAAAAACTGTATATACTATCTGTACACTATTTTTTAAAAAAGGGAAAGAAAAATGTTTGTTGTTTGTCCAAAATGTGGTGCAAAATACCAAATTCCATCTGAAATCAGCCTGAATTATGGGCAAAGAATGCAATGTTCCGCTTGCGGGCATTATTTTGTTTTGGCCAAGGAAAATTCCTTTTCAAAAAACGAATCGATTCAAAAAGAGAGGGAAACCGTCAAAAAATTAGATGTTGCACAGACAAAACAATCTGCTCAGCCCGTTTCGCCGACTGTTTTACCCGAAGTCTTTCAACCTTCAATGCAGGTTTTGAAAAGAAAACCATCGCTTTTCTTGCCGCTTTTGTTGGTGATTGTCAGTTTGTTTATTCTGTTTGTTTTGTTGGGGTTAGCCTGGCAATATCGTGAAGAATTGAAATTCCAAAATCAACTGGACGCAGTTCAAGTGCGTCGTAGTGCGCCTTTGCGTCCTGCGGTTCAACCAGAGGAACGGGGCGAACCTTTGCGGGAAGTTCCGGTGGATTTGACCACCCTTGATATGCAAGAAATTCAAGAAACGCTGCCTGAGGAAGTGCCCCTTTTTGCTGAAGATAACAGCCCCGACTTTTCCTTCCGCTCTTTGCGTTTTAATACTTTAGAGGGGGAAATGCCGGCGGTTCAAATTGAAGGCATTATTAAAAATGAGCAAGACTATCCTATGTCTTTACCTGAGGTCATTTATGTCAATGCTTATGATGTCCAAGGTCGCCTGTTATTCCAAAAAGAAATTTATTTTACTCAAAAAAAATTGATGCCACATCAGGAGCAAGCCTTTTTTGGTACGTATAGTCCGGCTCCAAAGGAGATAAAATGGATAGATGCTGCTTTGCAAAAATAATTCCTGTCCTGGGACTGTTGTGGGCTCATCCTGTTTGGGCCAATTGTCCGTTGGCGGATTCTTTGTTTGCCAGAAATCAGGATACGCAAGCCGTTTTTGCTGCCCAAATTTGTGCGTTGAGTGCCAATGATGATGCGTCGCAATTTAAACTGGCACAGGCCTATGAAAAAGGGCTGTATGGTCTGGAAAAAAGTCCCGAAGAGATGATTTATTACTATCAGTTGGCGGCAGAATCTGGCCACGCCGAAGCCCAAGTCCGATTGGCCGAAATTTTTATGAACTATGACAAAACATCCGAAGGGCGTAATCAGTTGTTGGCCTATCGCAAAAAAATCCAAAGTGTGGATTCGGAAAGTAAAAGATTTAATGGGGATTTTATGCATCCTTATGCTTTGTTGTTGTTGGCGGCGGAACCGACCGAAAAAAAATGGTATTATCCCAGTTCTGAACGTTTGGCACCCACGCGCACGTTGTCTGTGTTGCGTGCCTATAAAATAGATGAGGATAAAAAGAAAAAAGCCGTGCGTGAGGCTTCCAACTGGAAAACCCGCAAAATGATGGAAATTGCCCAGGAAGTCGTGCCCGAAGCAAATTATGCGGATATCGTGGCGCGGTTGAAAAATAAAGCAACACGGACGCAAGCCACAGAAGAATTAAAACAATATACGCAAAAATATATTCAAAGAAATCAACAATTAAAAGGTCAAAAAAATGAAACTGTATATTAAGACATTTGGTTGTCAAATGAATGTCTATGATTCGGCCCGTATGCGGGATGCTTTAATGGTGATGGGATATACCGAAACGGATAAGCCCGAACAAGCGGATGTGATTATTGTGAATACCTGTCATATTCGTGAAAAAGCGTCCGAAAAATTGTTTTCTGAGTTAGGGCGCTTGGCTAAACTGAAAAAGAAAAAGGCTTTAATTGTGGTCTGTGGGTGTGTGGTTCAGGCCGAAGGCGAAGAAATTTTAAAACGCAATCACTTTGTGGATATTGCGCTGGGGCCCCAAAACTATCATGAATTACCGAAATTGATAGCCCAATATAATCGTCAAAAAGGGCGTGTAATTCGGGCCGATTTCCCCGCCGAATCCAAGTTTGATTTTCTGCCAACGCCACAAAAAAGTGCGGCCAATGCTTTTTTGGCGATTCAAGAAGGGTGCGATAACTTTTGTTCTTATTGTGTGGTCCCTTATACACGGGGGTGTGAATATTCTCGTCCCAGTGCGGACATTGTAGCGGAAGCCAAAGCGCTGGTAAAGGCAGGCGCCAAAGAAATTATGCTATTGGGGCAAAATGTGAATTGTTGGCATGGGGATAAAGGTCGCGATTTGGGCGATTTGATTCGGGATATCGTTAAAATTCGGGGATTAAAAAGGCTTCGTTATACCACTTCATATCCTAGTAAGATTACGAAAAATTTAATTTCCGCGCATGCCGAATGTTCAAAACTGATGCCCTATATCCATATTCCGATTCAATCAGGTTCGGATAAAGTGTTGAAAGCCATGAATCGCCAGTATAAAGTGGCGGACTATGAAAAAATCGTGAAAGCCTTTAGAAAAGCGCGACCCGATATCGCGATTTCTTCGGACTTTATTGTGGGCTTCCCCGGGGAAACCGAGGAAGACTTTAATCAGACAATGGAATTAGTGAAACGCGTGGGGTATGCCAGCTCATTTTCCTTTAAATACAGTCCGCGTCCGGGAACCCCTGCCAGTCTGATGAAAAATCAAGTGCCCGAAAAAGTGAAAACAGAACGATTGATGAAATTGCAAGCACTGTTGCTATCCCAACAAAAAGCCTTTAATCAAGCCACTATCGGCAAAACCTTTGAAGTCCTTTTGACCGAAAAGGGAAAAGAACAGGGACAACTGATCGGGTATAGTCCTTATTTACAAGGAACGGTGGTACGCGCCCCACAGAAAATGTTGGGTGAAATTGTGAAAGTCAAAATCACTTCTGCTACCGCCACAGCCTTAAAAGGTGAAATCGTTAAATAAGCCCTCTTTCTTTCTTGACTTTTTGGGGAAAATCTTTTATAATTTCCCCTAAATTTATTTTAACAAGGAGTTTAAAATGGCAGCAACCAGTATGGATCAACTCGTTTCTTTATGTAAACGTCGTGGCTTTGTGTTTCAAAGTGCGGATATTTATGGGGGACTTCAAGGCGTCTATGATTACGGTCCGTTGGGGGTAGAACTGAAAAACAATTTAAAGGCTGCTTGGTGGCGTGCTATGGTCTATGAACGGGATGACGTGGAAGGCTTGGATGCCTCTATTTTAACCTTGCGCAAAGTGTTGCATTATTCGGGACACGAAGATACTTTTTCCGATCCGATGCAAGATTGTAAGCGTTGTAAAGCGCGTTTTCGTGCCGATCATATTAAAGATGGTAAATGCCCCGAATGTGGCTCAACGGATTTAACCGAACCCCGTCCTTTTAATTTGATGTTTAAAACCAACGTGGGACCGATTGATGATGGG
Source organism: Alphaproteobacteria bacterium (assembly GCA_045598925.1). Classification (GTDB taxonomy): domain Bacteria; phylum Pseudomonadota; class Alphaproteobacteria; order CAAHEQ01; family UBA3637; genus UBA3637. The sequence goes on along the minus strand of JAZRVC010000006.1, from coordinate 33,297 downwards.
TCTGTTTTTGCCTATTTACGTCCCGAAACAGCGCAAGCGATTTTTACACAATTTAAAAACGTGGTGGATTCTACTTCCCGTAAAGTCCCCTTTGGTATTGCCCAAATCGGTAAGTCTTTCAGAAATGAAATTACCCCCCGCAACTTCATTTTCCGCGTGCGTGAGTTTGAACAAATGGAATTGGAATTTTTTGTCAAGCCCGGCACGGATTTGGAATGGATTGAAAAGTGGCGTGAAGCCCGTCTTAAATGGTGGGAAGATCAAGGCTTGGATTTATCCAAAATGAAAGTTCATGATATTGCCAAAGAAGATTTGGCCCACTATTCCAAAAAGACCTATGATTTGGAATATCAATTCCCGCATGGCTTGGAAGAATTGGAAGGTATTGCCGATCGTCAAGACTATGACTTGGGCAATCATACCCGTTATCAAGAAGAATTGAATCTGTCTGCTAAAGTCCATAAAAATTCTGATTCAACGGCGAAGTTGGCTGTTTTTGATGATGAAGAACATAAATGGATTGTGCCGTTTGTGATTGAACCTTCGGCGGGGGTGGATCGGGCTTTCTTGGCGGTGATGACAGAAGCCTATAACGAAGAAAAACTGCCCAACGGTGAAACACGCACTGTTTTGAAATTAAAGAAGCATTTGGCGCCTGTTAAAGTGGCCGTGATTCCCTTGAAGCGCAACAATGAACAGATTGTGTCTTTGGCGCATCAAATCAAAGCCGACTTACTCAAAACAGGGATTGGTCGCGTGATGTTGGAAGAATCAGGCAATATCGGTAAAGCCTATCGTCGCCATGATGAAATCGGCACACCTGTTTGTATTACGGTGGATTTTGAATCTATTGAACAAAGTCCTGCAACCGTGACGCTTCGTAATCGGGATACAATGGCCCAAGAACGTGTGGCCGTGGCCGATTTACCGCAATACTTAAAGGAATTTTTTAGATAAGGATAAACAATGAATACCCCTCATGATGATAATGAACAAATGGAATATTTGCGCAAGCAAAGATTGGAAAAAGAACAACGGATTAAACATCAAAAAGAAAAATATCGTGCGTTGTTGAAAAGGGTGAAATCCTTTTTTGGATTTAATAAGAATAATGCGCGAACCTAAACAGGGGATGAAATCACTCTGAAATCTGTCGGGAAGTGTTTTGCGTAAAAGCATTTAATGTAAAAAATGCGGGCAGTTTTTTTCTTGGATTGTTGCGGCGATAGAGGTTGACTAATAAGCGTTTTGCTTTTTGTATTTCTTGTTTTTCAACGGGGGTCGCTACACCTTTTGCTTGGTTGATTCCATTTAATAAGTGGACCATTTTCATATGTCCATAATCATGATGTTCATCCAAGAAAATCAAATACTGCATCATCTTTTCAGAAAAAGGAAGACTTCTTCTTAAATCTTCTATTTTTTTAGTCCCAAAAATATCAAACGAATAAAATTCCAGGCTATCTAGGAATTGAGAATATCCATTTTCTTTGATAAGATAGTCCATCATCTTTTTGTATTCCAGAAATTTCCCAGGGTGTTGGGCTTCCCCTAAAACGATGAGAGCCAAAGGGCGCATATGATAGATTTTTTTCTGAATTTTGAAATGATGAAGTTTTAAAAATTGTGTGATATTCATTCTGTCTGAACAGGGGGCGTGTTCCAGTTCTTTCAGGGCATTTAAATCACCCAAATAAATGGCGTTAGCAATTTCTATATCTCGTCTGTCAAATTCTGTCATGGGTGTTTTTTCGGATGAATGAGTTGAAGGTGTAAATGGTCGGAGCGACTGGACTTGAACCAGCGACACCTTGCTCCCAAAGCAAGTACTCTACCAGGCTGAGCTACGCTCCGAACAGAATAGGGCTATTGTACTCTGACTTTTAAAAAAAATCAAGTCTTTTCTTGGCCTCTTGTAAATTATTTTTATAAAAATACTTGACAAACAAAAAACCTTATGTTATAATAACCCCTGTTCCGGTTAAACGGAATCAGATGTTTGTGTCATTTAGTCTCCCTATAAGCGAACATCTGGGCAAAATTGGCGAAACCTCCCCCTTTTTTTATTCGCCGTTTTGCACTCCCCGTTCTTTTGAGCGGGGATTTTTTTATAAAACTTTATTTTAGACTTGACATTTAACGGAAAATGGGCTATTTACCACTTTGACTTTAACAAAGGAGGGCCTCATGACTGTTAAATTGCCCAAGGGCTACAAGCCGTCAGAAGACGAAGAATACATGTGTAAACGTCAATTAGAGTATTTTCGTCAAAAGTTAGAAGATTATCGTTCCGATCTTTTTCGTGAAGCAAAGCGTTTGTTTGTTGAATTACAAGAAACAGAAATGCAAGAACCTGATATGAATGATCGGGCCAGTAATGAAGTGGATCAATTTATTGATATGCATTCCCGTGATCGTATCCGTCAAATGATTGATAAAATTGATGCTGCTTTGGATCGCATTAAAAAAGGGACCTATGGTTATTGTTTGATTAGCGGGGAACCCATTGGTTTGCAACGTTTAAACGCACGTCCTATGGCGACTTTGTGTTTGGAAGAACAGGAAAAACGCGAAAGACGTGATCGTGAGTATGCTAAACGCGACTAAACAGACCTCTAAATGTCCCATTTGCGGGGAACCCAGTACGGCGAAATATACCCCTTTTTGCTCCCGTCGTTGTGCCGATATTGATTTGGGGCGCTGGTTAAAGGGTGTTTATGCCGTTCCCAGTGTGGAAAATTCCCCCGAATCCACAGAAAGGACAACAGAAGAATAAAAGGCTTGTTTTTTGTGTCAAAAAATGCTATGACATTTAATAAAATGAAAGGAAAAAAATGATAATCTCTTCCGCTTTGGCCCAAACGACCCAAACAACCGCGCAGTCTGGGGGCGATTTGGTTTCTGTGTTGTTGCAATTTGCTGTTATTTTGGCTGTCTTATATTTTATTTTGATTCGTCCGCAACAAAAGAAAGTAAAAAAACAGATGCAAATGCTGAATGCAATTAAATCAGGGGATAAAGTGTCTGTTTCGGGGATTTTGGGAACGGTGGTGCGTGCAGAAGGAAATGAACTGAGCGTTCGTATTGCACCCGAAACGGAAATTAAAGTTTTGCGCTATTATATCAGCGAAGTTTTGGATAATGAAAAAGAACTGTTAAAGACAAAAGGAAAGTAAGATGTTTGGATATTCTAAAATTAAAATTATCGTGATTTGTGCCATTTTGGCTTTGGGGGTGTTTTTTGCGGCCCCGAATTTTATGCCCGCAAAAATGTATGACCACCTGCCGAAGGGAATGAAGTCTTGGTATCATCCTGTCACCTTAGGGTTGGATTTACAAGGTGGCTCTTACTTAGTAATGGAAGTGGATACAGGTGTTTTGGTGGCCGAAAAATTGGAAAGTTTGGCCGATTTAACACGCTCTGCTTTGCGTGAAGGAAAGGTGCGCTTTTCCGGTTTGTCTGTTCAAGACGGTAAAATGCAAGTCAAAATTTTAAAAGGGGAACAACTTTCAGATGCGCGGACGATTATCCGCAAACAAGAATCTGTTCCTTTGGAAATAGAGGCCAATGGCAATACGTTGGTTGTGTCTTATAATCAAGAAGGTTTGGATAAGATGAAAAGCCAAGCAGTTGAACAATCTTTACAAATTGTTCGCACGCGTATTGATGAATTAGGGACGAAAGAGCCCCAAATTCAACAACAGGGAACGGATCGTATTGTGATTCAATTGCCCGGTGTCCAAGACCCTAGTGAAATTAAAGCCTTGATGGGAAAAACCGCCAAGATGACTTTCCACTTAGTGGATGAAGAAACCTCTGTTCAAACAGCGCGGGCCGGAAAAATGCCGGCGGATTCTATGTTGGCAATGGGTGATGAAACAGGCTATATCGTCTTAAAGCGGGCGATTGTTGTCGGGGGTGAAAGTTTGGAAGACGCTCGTGGTGTCTATGATGACCAAGGTCGTCCGGCTGTGTCTTTTGCCTTTAAGGCCGCCGGGGCCAAAAAGTTTGCTAAGGCTACCCGTGAAAACGTGGGGCGGCGTTTGGCAATTGTGTTGGACGGAAATGTGATTTCTGCTCCGTCTATCAATACGCCGATTACGGGCGGACAAGGTATTATTACGGGGAACTTTACCGTTCAAGCCAGTAATGATTTGGCTCTGTTGCTTCGTTCGGGGGCTTTGCCTGCGCCACTGACTGTGGTGGAAGAACGTGTTGTGGGGCCTGGTCTTGGCGAAGATTCCATTAAAGCAGGGACAATTGCCTGTATTATCGGTGGAATTTTGGTCTTGGTCTTTATGATCGTGGTCTATGGGTTCTTTGGTGTGATTGCCGATTTAACCTTGATTGCCAACGGGATTATGTTGATTGCGTTGTTGAGCCTGTTGGGTGCCACTTTGACATTACCGGGTTTGGCAGGTATCGCCTTGACCGTGGGGATGGCCGTGGATTCCAATGTGTTGATTTTTGAACGGATGAAGGAAGAAAAAATGCACGGTATTACCGTCCCAACCGAAGTCATTACGCGTGGCTTTGATGGTTCTTTTGGGGCGATTTTGGATGGCCAATTGACTACCTTATTTGCGGCATTGTTCTTGTTCTGGTTGGGGTCGGGCCCTGTGCGTGGATTCGGCGTGACTTTAGGGTTAGGCCTATTGACCACTTTGTTCGGGGCGATTTGGATTGCTAAACTCTTGTTGTTGGCTTGGGTCAAGCAAAAGAAACCCACAAAAATCAATTTATAAGAAAGAGGTGAATCAGATGAAGAAATTATTTAGTAAGCGTGAATATACCTTTGATTTTATGAAACAATCCAAGTATGGATATATTTTGTCCGTCTTGATGTTGGTTGTGTCGTTGGTGTCCTTTTTTACACGGGGATTAAACTATGGCATTGACTTTGAAGGCGGAATTCAAATAGAGGCGAATTCAACCCAAGAAATTCAATTGGATGAAGTGCGTTCCAAGTTGGACTTTTTAAAAGGCCTGACAATTCAATCCGTTGGGTTGGAAGGTAAAACAATCTTGATTGAAGCCCAACCGACTGAGGAAGAAAACAGTAATGCCTTGTTGGAAAAAATCAAAGTTTCTTTAGGGGAAGATTACACTTACAGTAAAGTGGAAATTATTGGGCCTTCTATCGGGGATGAATTAAAATATAACAGTTTATTGGCGACAGTGTTGGCTTTGGCTGTTATTATGATTTACATTTGGTTCCGTTTTGAATGGCCGTTTGCGGTCAATTGTATTTTGGCAATGGCCCATGATTTGATTATTGTTGTGGGAATTTTCAGCCTGTTCCAATTTGAATTTAATATGGTCGTTGTGGCGGGGCTTTTGTCTTTGGCCGGGTACGATTGTAATGATACGATTGTGACCTATGATCGTGTGCGTGAAAATTTGAAAAAGTATCGTAAAATGCCGATTCCGGAACTGCTCAACAAAAGTATCAATGAAACACTGTCCAGAACGCTTCTTACCAGTATTACAACCCTGTTTGTTGTGTTGGTTTTGTTGTTTGTGGGCGGGGAAACATTGTTCGGCTTTTCCATTGCTATGGTAGCGGGGACGATTTTGGGAACTTATTCTTCCATTTATTTGGCCGTTCCTTTACTCAAACATTTTGATATTCGGAAATTGGGGGCCGCCGTGGAAGAACCAAATTTTAATCAATAGATAAAATTTGCTCCTGACTCTCCTAAAATTTTAGGAGAGTTTTTTTATGCTTTTTTAAAAAAAACGCTTGCGTTTTATTTGGACGCGTGTTAGCATACAGATATTAGTATATTTTTACGGGGGATAAGATGCGCTTTATCAAAAAATCTTTTTTACAATGGTCATTTCTCTTTTTGATGGGATTTTGTGCTTTTTCATTTTCGGGACATTTTTCTTTTACAGACCCAGAGTCTTCCTTTGTTTCCAGTGCGTGGGCTGATGGTTATTCGGGGTTGACAGACCAAGAAAAAAATTATTTAAAATCCAAAGGTTATTCGGATCAACAGATTTCAAACTTTAATGAAGAGTCCAAAAAATTCGCAGAAACCAGACGGGATACCAGTTCTAAAAACGATTACAAATACTCAAAAGAAGCTCAAGGGATGACCAAGGCTTTGGCCAGTGAATTTGGTTCTAAAAATTTAAGTTATGTCCAATATGCTAATTCTTCCGAAGAATTACAACAAGGCAGTGTTTTTGGTGCGGGTTTGGCCGGAGCTGCCCGGGGATTTTGGGAAGGATTGACCGGTACTTCGGGGATGAACAATTACGAATTGATTCACTATGCCTTTACGGCCATTGAAAACGGGTGTTGGTTTTGCCCCGTGTTTCAGACTCTTTTTTCAACGGTCAATTCTTTGGCGGCCAAAACAAACACCAGTTTGGCCCATACCATTGCGGGTGGGGCAGGGTCCTTACTTTGGTTGCTGTTATACGGCTATATTTTATATGTGATTGGTAAAGCCTTTTTAACTTCCAGTTTTAAGGAAATTTCGGGGATGGATTTGGTATCGCAAATTTTTATGCCTTTCTTGGCGTGTTTAATTGCGACAATTTTAATCAATAACTGGAAAAGCATTTACACCTATTTATTGGATCCTTTTTTAATCGGGGCCATTGGTTTGGGACAAGAAATTCAAACGAATGCTGCGGATAGTTTTTCTGGCTCTGCGGGATTGAGCGGTATTACCATTGATACGACTTGCCATTTGTCTTCTTTTGGAACCAGCAGTGGGGTCGCCAGTTTAAATGCTGTTCGGTTTGGTCCCGGGGGCGGGGTAAGTGCGAATTTTATTGAGGTTTCTTCTTCCGGGGCGGCTTTTTCCAACGGTGTGGGTGAAGCGATTCAATGCTTTTTAAAGACGGTTTCCCATAGTTTGATTGCTTGGATGACTATCGGGGCCACATTGATGGCGGATTGTTGGAAAGCCAAGATTTATTTTATTTTCCCGAATATTCAAATGTTTATTATCGGGTTGATTGTCTTTATCGGGTCTTTCTTAATCTTTGTCAGTTTCCCGTTAAAACTGTTAGATTCTATTTTTCGTTTGATGTTTGTCAGTGCGTTGATGCCTTTGTGGATTGCGTTTTGGATTATCCCGCAAACACGAAAATATGCCAATGCCGCTTGGGAAATGCTGATACATGTGATGGTGACTTTTGTGATTCTGTCTGTGGTGTTGGCTATGGTCTTGCAAATTATAGGTTCTGTCTTTACGAAAAGTGTCAGTGGTATTGATATTAGCAATTTGACCAATTTATTGGCGTCTGATAAAGCCTCGGATGCCATGCAAAAAATTGATTTCAGTGGTGTGGGTATCTTCTTGGCAACCGCTTTAATGTATATGGCTTTCTCTTTGATTGGAAAGGCCGAAACCTTTGTCAGCCAATTTGCTAAAGGTGGTGGTAATTTGGGTATCGGACAAGCCGCCTCTGCCCGTGTCACGCAAGGTGTGAAAAACGTCGGTAATGTGGGTGTTCATGGCGTGGGCGCGGCCAGCCGTGTAACAAGTAATACAATCAAAAATGTGGGCTCTAAAATTGCCAGTTCGTATCGGGCTTATCGGGCCAGTCGGACAGGCGGTGGGACTCCGTAATTGAATAAGAATTGAGGCACATGAAAAAGAAACTGTGGACGATTTGGGCATATTTGATGACGCTGTTCTTATTGAACGGGTGCAAATCGTCTGTGGATTATAATCCCGCTCTTTTTAAGCCGGAACAGGAAAATTGTTGGCCCTGTAAGATGTATTTAGAGGCCTTTAATGCCATTAAAGGGACAATGGATGAGGTGTTGCCAGTCATCGCGGACAACACGATTTCTATTTTAAAAGTCCTTTTACCGTTTTGGTTTATGTTTAAAATTTTGCCTTGGTTGATTTCTTTAAAACAACCCAATATCAGAAAAGATTTAATGGAAATGATTGTCGTTTTCTTTAAAACTGTTTTGGTGGTTGGTTTGCTTTCCATTAAAATCAACGGGGGTGGAGGGAATCATACCCTTTATATTGATTTTGATTCCACAAATTCGTCCTATTCTGCCAAAGGATTATCAGGCTTTCAATTAAAAGAAATGCCCGCGGGGTCAGGGAAAATTTTGTTATATGATGTGGCGGGAAAGATGTTTATTCAACCCGTGGCGGATATCTTTTTGGGGATTTCCGACTTGGCATTGGCAACACCTTCTCGGGTGGGTGTTTCTATGTCCAATTATAGTGAAAGCGGTTTGACGGGCTCTACCTTTGGGGATTTCTTTTCGGAACTGCTTTCGGCTTTAAATTCAGCCACAGGGGGGGCGTTGAATTTAACGGGAATTTCCAACCAAATCAATAACCTTTTTACAACAGATAAAATTGCCGATGATGCCATGTTTGGCGAACTGCCCATGAAAATTCAATCTATTATTTGGATTTTGTATGATGCACTGTGGAGCGGGATGGGGCTGGCTTTCCAGTTGTTTTTATTAAAGTCTATTCCTGCCTTTTTTGCCGGTATTTTGATTTTCTGGGCGCTGTTTGAAATGATGATTAAATTGCCGATTTCATTTGTGGAAGCCGTGATGTATTTGGGTTTGACGGTGATTCTGTTGCCGTTTTATTTGGCCTATTGGATTTTCCCCAGCAAATCAAAAGGGATATTTAAAAACCTGTTTCATCAGATTTTTTCGGCCTTCTTTGATATTTTATTCTATTGTATTTATGTGGCCTTTTTGGTCAGTGTGTTGCGTATTTATCTGGAAGCGAACAAGGCGGTTTCCTATCTGTTTAATTCTGAATTTCAAACCCAAGAATCCGGTTTACGCGAGTCGGCCAGTAATATGGATAGTTCCTTTTTAATTATGACCGTTCTGATTTGGGCGATTTTAAAACTCTTTAACCATGTCAGTTCGTACAGTTCTTACTTTTTTGATGGGGCGGGTCAAAAATCAAATATCGGCAAGTTGGTAGATCGGTTTAAAAAGATGGCTTATCAGGCAGGGAAAGCGGCCGTGATGCTGGCGGCAGGTAATGCGGCCAGTGCGGGAAAAGCGTTGGCTGATGCCGGTAAAGAAGCACAGGGGATGGCCAATGATGCCATAGGTGAGGCGAATCAATAAAAAGAGGAAAAAATGAAAAAGTTTATTCACAGATTGATTTTTATTGTATTGGCCGGTTTATTTTTATTTACCCTGTCTCAAGGTCGTCTTTCTGATTTGCCCGGGTTTGATTATGTGGTGGCCTTTTTATGGGGCGGCGTTGTGGTGATGGCCGTTTTGGCTTTGGCCAAACGAAAAGGATTGTGGCTTATTTTGTTGGGGTTATTAGGGGGACAGGTCGTTTGTGCGTCCTCTTGGGCCGCCTCTTCAGTTCAGGGGTATTATCCGACCTATTGCGCCAAAATTGAACAAGCCAAACAAAACCATTGGAAAGGGGATGAAGCATGTGAAGAAGAAGTATGGGAAGAAGCGCGCTATATTACCTCTAAACAAAAAGGAGAACCACCCGCTTCCATTGCCCCTGACACAACTTGTTCGTGTTCGTCCGACTATGATTGCGCCAAAAAATTGATGCAAATCTGTTCCGAATACGAAAGGCGTCATCATTTGGAAGATGAAAAGAATAAAAAAGTCCATACTGTGGTTGAAATTTTGGCCTTGGATAATTCGGGATGTTGGCCTTGTGATATGGCGGCCGTGATTTTTGTTGTCATTCAAACGCTCAGTTTTCAATTAAATGAGTTTATGGTGAAGGTCGCTTTTATGCTTTTGAAATTGATTTTCTTTGGGTGGATTGTGTTTGTGGGGGCTTCGGCGGTCTTTTTCCCGAACAAAAGCGGGACGTTTGCTTCGCAAGTTTTAATCCGTACCATTGGCGTGGCTTTAGTGGCGATTGTTTTATCAACGAATGGGATGACGACCTTATACACCAAATTTTTAAATCCGGTGATGAATATGGGAATTGGCCTTTCTGAAAAAATCAGTGAAGTGGCGTTGCCTTCGGCGACCTTAGGGGAGGCAATCAATGCTCTGGTGCCTTCATCTGCGGCTTCATCCACCACAACAATGGATTATTGCAGTTCGGATGAATCTGAAACTTTTTCGGGGATGATGGGGGGATTTTTACCTTCTCGTTTATCCGTACAACTTTTTGGTTGGGGCAGCAGTATTTTGTCGTCCTCTACCTCTAAAAGTAAAAGTTATATGGCCCAAGAATTGTCTAAACAGTTGGTTCCGCTGAATACTTCAGGCGAGCAAGAAACTCTTTTAAATGATGATATGAAAAAAGATCTGCTTTGTATGACGCAAAAGTTTTATAATCAGGTCAGCCCTTTTACAGCGGTCGGTCGGTCCTTGATTGAATTTGCACGGGCGGATGAGGCCAGTTATTTCGGTGTCAAGTGGCCGGATATCAAAATGTGGGTGACAGGTTGGTTGTTGGTGATTATCTTCACTGTTTTCAGTTTCTTGGTGGCCTTTAAAATTATGGATATCTTTTTGCGATTGGGATTGTTCTTAGTCTTGATTCCTTGGTTTGTGGCGGCGGTTGCTTTCCCGATTACGCGGGATTTTGCCGCTAAAGGGTGGAATTTCTTTTTGCATACTATTGTGGAATTTTTAGGTCTGGCCTTGGCTATTGCCTTGTGTATGGAAATGTTTGAAAAGGTCGTCAGTACAGATTCGGACGCTTTGAAAAAGGCCATTATCGCCCCCTATACTGAAGATTACGGGAAAAATCTGTATAATGTGATTTACAGTGAAGGGGCAGGGCGCTTTTTCTTTATGTTGGCGATTGCCGCCTATTTTGCCTTTCAGATTTTAAAGATGGTGACGCCGATGTTGGAAAACTTGTTTGGTGTCAGTGGTGTTGCCACGGGCAGTATCTTTGGCGGTATGGCCATGACGGCGATGAACAGAACGCGTCAGTTGAGTAAAAAAGCGAAAGAGCTTGCCGACAATAAAAACTTACGTTATAAGTCTGATAAAACTTTAAAAAAAGAAGAAATTGCGGGACTCAAAAAAGCAGAAGCCGAACAGCAAAAAGTGGTGGCTGATTTAAATAATCGGGTGATTATTGCCCAAAATGATGTCAATAGTTTGCAACATGCTTTAGATGAAAATAATCGCCTTTTGTCTGATTTATTAAGAAAAACCGCGAGGAAGAGCACTATTGCCGAACGTGCGGAAATCGCCCGCCTTAAAAAAGAAATAGAGAGAATCAAAAGTAAATTGGCCGAAGCCAAAGCCCAATTAGATGCCGAGAAGAAAAAATTAGACGAAGAAAAGAAAAAGTTGGCCGAAATTCAGGCGCAAAAAGCAAAAGCGGAAGCGGACTTAAAAAATACGCATTTAGGCTTTCAACAATCTTCGGCAAAATTTGCCCCACGTCGTTATGCCGAAAATTCGGTCAATGCTTTGCATTATTATTCCCAAAGAACAGCAGGGGGAATAGAAAATGTTTTGGTCGGAACGGGACAATTTTTGAATAAAACAGGAATTGGGGCGATTGTCGGGGTGCCTTTGGTGTATGCGGGAAAATTGATTTCCTGGGGATTGCGGGGCACGACTAAGACAATTTCAACAACTGTCCATGCAGTCGGGGCAACACCTGATGCGCTTAAAAATACTGTTTCGTCTGTTGTCAATGCCCCCGAAAATATCGCTAAAGGGATTGCTAATGGGGTTAAAAACACCATTGATACCACCAAAACGGTGGTGGGTTTTTCGGGACATCTGGCCAAAAAAGCGGTGTATGATGTGCCTAAAAATGTGGCGATTTCGGCCGTAAAAGCCCCCGGGGCGATTTTGAACGAGACGAAAAATGTGGCTGGCTTTACGGGACATATTGCCAAGAAAGTGGTTTATGATGCCCCAAAAACAGTGGTTGATTCCGTGATTAATGCGCCCAAAAATATGACCTATTCCGTCATCAATGCCCCAAAGAACATTGCACAAGGGGTTAAAACCGGGGTGCAAAGCGTGGCTCAAACAACCAAAAATGTTGCAGGCTTTTCCGGATATATGGCGAAAAAGGTTGTGGTGGATGCGCCCAAACAAGCGATTAAAACGGCGGTGATGGCTCCTGTGAACATTGGTAAAAAAACAGCCTCAGCGGTCAAAGGGGCGGTTAAATTCCCCGTTGATTTAGCCAAGAAAATTTTTAAATAGTGAAATTTTTATTTGAAAATGAAAAAAAAATGTGTATAGTATTGAAAAAGGAGTGAGATAATGGAAGAAATTGTATTTCCCAATCAGTTAAGAATGTTGCGCCGTGTCCGTGGTCGTAGAATGACGGAAATCGCCAAGTTGTTGAATCTGTCTATTTCCGCTTTAAGTAAAATAGAAAAAGGCTATCGCCGGCTCAATCCCGAACAAATTCAAAAGGTGGCTCAATTTTTGGATTGTCCTGCTGAGGTTGTTTTGGTGTCTTCTGATTTTTCTCAACCCGAAGTTTTAAAAGCCTGGCAAGATGAACAAAAAAAGCGTTCCGGTATGAATTTAGGTGGTGGCTTAAAGACCTTAGGGGCCGGATTGCGCTATATTCGTGGTCAAAAACAAATGACCCTGAACGGGGTGGCCAAGGGGGCTAAACTGACGCTGTCCGTTTATCACAGAATTGAAATGGGGCAAAGAGAGGTGGATGAAAAGACCTTTGAAAATATTGCCCGTTCTATGGGAATGAGCGCGGAAGATCTGCAATTAAAAATTTACGAATTGGATAATTCGGGTGCCTTGGATGAATTGAAAAATAATGTCCATAAGTCGGGTGTCTCTCTGTTTAAAGGGGGATATAACGATTTACCGATGTCGCGCTTGATGATGCGGGTGGCCGAATCAAAAGAAATTACTCTGCCGATTATCGGCACAATTTTGGATAATGCTGAAGTGAAAATGCATCAAGAAAACCCGACAGGTTCTGTTTTGTGTCCTTCCACTTTGGCAGACGATCCTGATTTATATGCCTTAAGGACTGTGGGTGGCAACAAAAACGCTTGCTTACCCGAAGGGGCGGTGTTGGTTGTTTCCCCAACGATGCCTTTACGGTTAAATGATTGGGTTTTGGTTCAAAACGAAAAGAAATTACAATTTATGAAACTTAACGCTTTTAAACAAGATGAATGTGAATTGGTTTCTTTTGATAATGAACAAAGGCTGTCTGCGCCCAAGAATTTAGTCCAACGGATTGTTTGGGTGGTTTTAATTTAGGGCTAAAAAAAGGGGGATAAAGTGGCTGAGACAATTTTAAATCCGCTTTTAAAGGCTTTTCAAGAGCAAAAAGTTTCCAAGCAAAATTTGGAACTGTTAGCGGCTCAACGCTTGGTCAATCTTTATCGTTCTTTACATTGTTTTAAACCCGAATTTGTGGATACTTTTAATCAGTTCTTACTGTCGGCCACGGTTGAAGAAAAACGGTTGCTTTCCACCATTATGGGCGGCGGTGAGGTGCGCAGTTATTTGGACTTTTTACAGACACAAGTTCATCAAAATCAAGAGGCAAACGGGGGCCAGAAAAATCAAGAAAAAGGCTATTTGCCTGATCCTGAAGAAGATGAGGCCGTACCTGAATCGGACGGGAGTATTTCTATTTCTGCGGAAGAATGGCAAAAGATGAAGGCACAACAAAAGGCTTTAATGGAACAAACGCAATTGTTGGCTAATTCTTTAAAGGGGGTAAATGTTTCCCCAAAAGTATCGGAAACGCCCCGCCCAGAGATAAGCCAAAATTATTCGGATATTATAGAAGATGAGGGATGAGATGAACGAAGACAATATCGTCAATGCTTTAAATGCCTATGATGGCACACAAGAGTCTTTGGAAAAGACCGTTGATGTCTTTGTGGCGGAATTAGGGGAAAATTGGACCGAAGAAGTTTTTCAAAAGTTAGGGGGATTGTCGCCCGATTTAAAGGAAAAACTGAATCATGCTTTTAATTATTATGCTTCCTTAACCGCGTGGAATGAGACGCAAAGTTATTTGGCGGCCACAGATCCTTTGGATATAGAATTGATGGACGAAAGGTTGCCTGTTTTAAAACATTGGTTGGACTTTTTTGGGGAACCCGGGCAAAATTTATATCAACAATTGGAAACAAAAGTGGCAAATCAAAAAGAACCTGAAGCACAAACAGAAGAACCGTCAGAAGCCCCCGATTCTGAAAGTATTGTTGATACATCTGATGCGAAAATGACCGAAGAAGAAATTCCGAACGTTTCAGAAAGTGTTCCCGCCGAAGAAACAGAGGAACTTCCGCCCGCTTACGAAGAAAAATCACAAGATAATTTCCCTTATTCCGATGATTCCGAAGAAGTCTTTATTATGAAAAAAGCCTTAAAGATGATTCATCTGCTGGATGATTTACAGGCGTGGTTGTCTTCTCGGTGCTTGGAATTGGATAATATTGAAATTTTTGCGTATCCTTATTACGGGATGTTGGTGGATTTAATGCGCCAAACGGTTAAGGCAATTCAAGAGGCCGAAACCCTGCAAGACATCAGTGTGATTGAACATTTCTATGAAGGCGGAAAAGAGGCTCTCTTACGCAAAAAACAAGCAATTGAAGCCGATATTCAAGTGGCAGTTGAAAATTGCGAATCTGATACAACGGCTTTGATTGATAAAAACGTAGATTTGGATCAGGTCAAAAAGGCTTTGGGTGATTTGGATAACAGTACCGAGACCGAGTATTTGGGGCCGGCCCCTGACGGTTTTGAATTGATGGAAGAAGAAGCACCCTTGGATGAAAAAAAGGTCAAAGAACAATATCAAAAATTGGAAGAAGCAACACAAGAAAAAATAGACCAAGCCGAAGTTGAAAAAAAGGCTTCACAAACACCCCAAAATAGTGTACAAAGAAAATTGAGTTTTTCATTAAAACCCAAGAAAACATAAAAAGGATATAAAATGCATTTACATAAGATTTGTTTTTTCTTTTCTTTTTCGCTTCTTTTATGTGGATTTTCTTTTTCTGTTCAATCAGGGATGGAACTTCCCCCTTCTTTTAAATACTTTGATTTGGAAATGCCCATGCGTTGCCAGGTGGATGCTTTTAATGAACAAAATTTGGCGACTTTCGTTCCTTTAACCAAAAAGGATTTTACGGTGCGTTTGCCTTTACAAACGGGGGTTTTGCCACGTTTTCAGGTCAATAATTTTTCTTTCAGAAAACAACCACTGGACAGGGCTTTGGTGAATTTGTTCCATGAAACCCAGATTGAAGTGGAATCTGAATTAGAGGTGTGTCCTATTTTATCCGCAACTTCTTTAAACGGGGAACTTTCTGCGGTGGTGGAAGAATTGACGAAACAAGCCGGCGTTTTCTTTACCTATGATACCGAAAAGAAAATTTTGACCTTAAAGGAAAAATCCCAAGCGGTGATTCAACTGCCCAAAGACAAATCAGTGATGATGGCGGTTGTGGATGCAATGAGTGGGGGGATGTTTAATCCGATTTCTACCGATTGGCATAATTATCAAATTACTTTGACCTTGACACGGGGTGAATTGGAAAAAGTACGTCATTTGTTGGCTTCGTTATTAAAAGATAAGTATTTGTTGTCTGTGCAAATGTCTATTTATGAAGTGAAGCCAAACGCACAAGTTTTCCATTGGCAACAAATTTTATCCGCTTTCGGTTCGGATCGTGTGGCGTCCAGTACCCCAGGGACCGGTGGAAATTTGATGGTATTAAAGCCGATGGTCAATGCTTATCAATTAGTGGCAAAAGCCATGAACTATGACCGTGTTGTTCCTTTGGCACAAGGAAAAACAGTGGTGCCCAGCGGGTGGCGGGTGCACTTTAATTTTGGCGAATGTATGTTGGAAAGTCCCTATACCAAAATGGCCGTGCTTTTCAGTTCGGATATTAAAAACAAATCTCAAGCGAAATCTACGTTAACGATTGACAGCAAGGAAGGCGAGGTTGTTTCCTTTGATTTTGCCAGTGCTTTAAATCAAGAGGCGGCCGTTATCGGTATTCCTGTCCCGAACAAAAGTACGTCCGAACTGTTATTAGTGATGAAGTTTAACTATATTAATTTAACAAAAGAAGGAGCATAATATGACAGATCCTGTTTTTCAAGCGCCGGGTATTCCTACACCCCCTGTAAATGACCCTAAAGCCGAGCCGACACAACCCGTGTCGTCTGTGCCGTCTCAACCGGTGGCTCAACCTCAGCCTGTGGCAAATGAAACGGTTCCTCCTGCTCAAAGCGCACAACAACAACCTGTGGAAAATACGCCTGCTTCTTCCGTGAATAATTTAAAAGCCAAATTGGCCAAAATAGATGTACAACAACTGCGTGAAAAAATTCAAAGTTATCTTTGGTATGTTCTGGGGGGATGCTTTATTTTGGGGATGATGTTTGGTTGCTCTATGGGTGGGGGAGAATCTAAACCTGTTCAACAAAAAACTTCGGGTATGGAAAGATATATTGTGGCCAACAGTGATATTCCAAAAAAAGTGCGTATCTGCGGTATGTCTAATCTTCAGACAGAATCTTGTCGTTATTATGTTTTAAATTCATATAGTTATGACAAGCGAGCAGAGGACTTCTTTAAGTTGGTTCAAGACCAAGTGAAGAAAGATGAATACTATATTCGTCAGGTGAATCCTATTTATGCCCAACAGATTATTCATCCGGGCTATTTTGCCGAAATTTTGGTGCCCGCCACGAAATAGTTGTTCTTGAAAAAAACTTTGAAATATGGTATAATCCCTTTTATACATAGAAAGGATAAGAAGTATGACACCCGAAATTTTAGATTTATTATTTCCTAATAAATTGCCGACAATTCAGGAAATTGAAAAACGCTATCCCGCACGGGGATTACCCAAAGGGGCGGTGGTTTCTCGTCTGGCGCCCAGCCCGACAGGATATCTGCACATCGGTAATTTTTATCAAGGATTTTTGGCCGAACGTTTGGCCCATACTAACGGCGGGGTGTTTTTTTTACGTGTAGAGGATACAGATCAGGCCCGTAAGGTAGATGGCGCGGTTGAGGTTGTTTTAAATGCTTTGGCTCATTATGGAATCAACCCTGATGAAGGGGCACAACTGTCTGGGGAAGAGTTGGGAAAATATGGTCCTTATACTCAATCTAAAAGAAAAGATATTTATCAGGCCTATGCCAAAGAGTTTGTAAAAAAAGGTTTGGCATATCCTTGTTTTTGTGAAGCATCTGATATTGAAATGATGCGGAAAATTCAAGAAAAACAAGGACTTCGTCCTGGCTATTATGGCCGTTATGCAAAATGTCGTGATTTGTCGGATGATGAAATTTTGGAAAATTTAAAAGCTGGCAAAAAGTGTGTGATTCGGTTGCGTTCTCCCGGTAATTATGACAATCGTATCGTGATTGATGACTTGCTGAAAGGGAAGTTATCTATGCCCGAATATGATATGGATATTGTGATTTTAAAAGGCGATGGTTTGCCCACATATCATTTTGCGCATTTGGTTGATGACCATTTAATGGGAACAACGACGGTTGTGCGTGGGGAAGAATGGCTGTCTTCTTTGCCGCTTCACTTACAAATGTTTAAACTGATGGGATGGCAACCGCCAAAGTATGCCCATCACGCATTGTTGCAAAAGTTGGATGAACAAACGGGTAAGCGTCGTAAGATTTCCAAGCGCTTGGATCCTGAGGCCAACATTGAATACTTTGCTGAAAAAGGCTATCCTCAGGACGCTGTTCTGGAATACTTATTGAATTTAATGAATGCCAGTTTTGAAGATTGGCGCAAAGCGAATCCGACTACGCCCGTGTTGGATTATCCTTTGAATTTTAATAAAATTTCAAATACAGCAGGGGCTTTGTTTGACTTTGTGAAATTACACAGTATTTGTCGTGAAGTGATTGCTCGTATGAGTGCACAAGAGGTCTATCACGAAACCTTGACATGGGCGAAAAAATTTAATCCTGCTTTTGCGAAAAAGATGGAGGCTCAATCGGATATGGTTAAGGCCGCTTTGAATATTGAACGTGGTATCGGGAATAAATCCCGTAAAGATTTAACCAAGTGGTCCGAAGTGGAACACGAATTGGCTTATTTCTTTGACGCGCCGCAAGAAATTGATTATAAATTATGGGAACCTTTGGTTGAATCTGACGTGCAAAAAATTGCGCAAGATTATGCTCAAGTCTATCATGATACGGACGATAAGGATACTTGGTTTGCCAAGGTCAAAGATGTGGCCACCCAAAATGGTTTTGCGGCGAATATGAAAGATTATAAAGCCAACCCGATGGACTATAAAGGGTCTGTTGCGGATGTGGCCAAAATTTTACGTGTTTTAATCACGGGCAGAACCCAATCGCCTGATTTATATCAAATTATGGCGATTTTGGGTAAAAAAGAAGTCTTGCGCCGTTTGGGAAAGATTTAATATGTCTGATGAAATTGTTTCTTTGCAAATGCGTTTGATGGAACAAGACCGTCAGTTGGATGATTTGTCCAAGGAAATTGTGCGCCTGTCTAAGGTGGTTGAAAAACTGTCTAAAGACTGCCAAAGTTTGCGTGATTCTATGGCCGAAAACCTGGTCAAGCCTTTGTCGGAAGAAACGCCGCCCCCTCATTATTAAAAAAAATATAAAAAAAGTTATTTTTATGCTTGACATTCTGTTGGGAGTTTGTCATTATCAACCTATAAACTTAAGTTGAAAGGGGACTTTTTATGAAATTATCCAAAACTGCTTTAAGAATTTTGACCAATCAATACAGTGCTGTTTTAATGGCTTGTTTAATGGGAATGCTGGTTTCCGCACAGGCTGGGGCGACGGTCACAATTACTAATCCAAATACAGGAGCCGAAGGGGAACAGGTTCAGGTGACGATGGCTTCAGATGGAAGTTCTGTAGCGGCGGAGAGTGAAATCTATACGGCAGGTGAGGTAGATGCAGCGATTAGTGATAATAATACTGTTTTGTTGGGGAATGGTGGCGTATCAGGTTCTATTGCTAATGCTTTGGGTGGTTCAGATAGTGAAACGCTTAAAGCGACAATAGAGGGAATTGCTGATACACAAGCAGATGCAGCGATCAGTGATAATAATACTGTTTTGTTGGGAAATGGTGGCGTATCAGGTTCTATTGCTAATGCTTTGGGTGGTTCAGATAGTGAAACGCTTAAAGCGACAATAGAGGGAATAGCTGATACACAAATTACGTCGGCTTTGGGAACATCTGGGGCGATTACAAATGCTATCAGTTCCGCTACAGAAGATTTTGTCACAGAGACTGATTTGGCTACTGCATTAGATGATAAACAAGCGAAATTAGACGCTGGAACGGAAGATATTTCTGTAAATGATATAACCGCATCCGGGGATATTACCGCCAATGGGGATATTTCTGCTGAGGGGGCTATTGCGGGTGATTCATTGGATGTGGCCAAAGGCATTAAAGCGGGAACAGATGATGCTTTCCAAGTCAGTGAGTCAGGGGCTATCACAAAGGTTGCTTCCATTACTTCACAAGGGGATATTACAGCCAATGGGGATATTTCTGCTGAGGGGGCTATTACGGGTGATTCATTGGATGTGGCCAAAGGCATTAAAGCGGGAACAGATGATGCCTTCCAAGTGAGTGAAGATGGTGCTATCAGTGGTGCTTCTTTAAAACTAGGAACATCAGACCCTGTTGTAACTGCCATTGACGATGGAACAGTAGGTTTAACATCCTCTACAGCTAATGATGAGACATTAGCAACGACAGCCACTGTTTTTACTGCTGTTTCTGATGTGGAAACAAAATTAGGTGCGGGAGCGTCTGGGTATGATATTGATGCTAAGTCTTTAAAAGTTCAAGGCAATGATGTTTTGACGGAGGCGGATATAGCCGCGAATTTTCACTTTGATCCTGAATCTGAAGACGACCTGATTGATCAACTTGCTGATTATGTGTATTCAGACGGAGCAAAATTGGCCACTATTGGTCAAACGGTTAATCTGGTTGGTACAACTTTCACTGATCAACTTGGGTATGAGATTGCCGCCGGTCACGCTGGATTAGTGGACAGTTTGGATGCCCTTTCAGAGGATAGCGCAGATAAAACGATGGTCGGGGCCATCAATACAAATACGGCCGGTTTGGAAAATTTGGCGGCTCAAGTTGGGGTGACTTATACAGCCTCTACCGGTGAGGTTTCTCAGCCTGAGTATTCTTCAAATAATGTGGTAGAGGATGGGTATACTTTGGTGGCTGCAGTGAGTGGAATTGATGAAAAAATTGGTGCAATTCCTGCGACAACTATAACTAACAACATTTCTTCTTCAGATACTATTTCCAAAAATTTGACGGATTTAGATGCTGCCATTGGTTCTAATGCAACTTTGGTGGCTGGGGACAATGTGGTTGATACGACCACAAATGTTTCTTCGGCTGTGAAACAGTTAGATGATGCGATTGGTAATCGGATAGTTGAGGATGGCAATTATATCCAGAAATCGGAAACAAATAGTGTGAATGCAAATATTTCTGCTTTGGATTCTGCCATTGGCGCACAGATAGCCGAAGATGGTCATAATATCAAAAAATCAGAAGAGCATACTGTGAATCAAAATATTTCTGCTTTAGATTCTGCGATTGGTAAGCGGACGAAATTGGGCAGCGCAAATGCCGCCGTCAATGCGGGGACGAACACTTCTGTGGCTGCTGGATTAAAGGCTGCGGGCGATAGTATCGGTTCTATGGATTTTGTGAATACGCGTTATATTACTTCTGCCACGAATTTGACTTCGGCCAATCGTATGTTGGATTCCAACCTCAATCGTGTGGAAGGGCGTGTGGATAATTTGGACAGAAAAGTTGATAAGATGGATGATCGGATGAATTCTGGTTTTGCGTCTTTGGCGGCTATGTCTGGTTTACAACCGAACGCGCGGGCCTTTAACGATACACAAATATCTATTGGTACAGGTACTTATCGTGGAGAAGTGGGCTATGCCTTGGGTGCGTTCCACTACTTTAATGATAACGTGATGATGAACGTCGGTGCTTCTTACGCTGGAAATAACAGTGCCACATTTAAAGGCGGTGTGACTTTCGGTTGGTAAGTTTTACCTGAATAACTTTTAGGCGGGGCTTTAGGGCTCCGCTTTTTTTTATCTTGATTTTTGGTGTAAAATATGCCCTTATAATAGATAAGGAGTGAGGAATGCGTTTTTTATCAGTTTTATTCTTTTTGTGTGCTTTCATGTTGGGAACCCCGGGATATGCTGTTTTAAAAATAGATGTCAATGGTGCCCGCACTGAGCCGATTCCCGTGGCTTTGCCATTGCCTGTGTCCATGGCACAACTGCAAGATTTATCCAAGCAAATGGTGGAAGTAGTCCAAGAAGATTTAACCAATTCGGGTCTGTTTCGTGTGATAGATTCGGACGCTTATTTGCAAGAGTTTTCCACGATTGAAGATGATCCACGCTTTCCTGATTGGCAGGCTTTAAATGCGCAAGTGTTATTGCAATCTCAAGTAGAACAAAACCCCTTTACCCAAGAATTACAGGTTTCTTTTCGTTTGTGGGATGTCTTTACACATACGCAAATGGCCGCCAAAAAATTGACCGCCAAGCCTGAATCTTGGCGCAAGTTGGCGCACATTGTGGCGGATACGATTTACGAACGTTTGACGGGGGATTCGGGGTATTTTGATACCAAGATTGTTTTTGTGTCTGAAACGGGTCGGGCAAAAAGACGGAAAAAGCGTTTGGCGGTTATGGATCAAGACGGGGCGAACCTTCAGTTTTTAACCGAACCGGATAATATGGTGATGACTCCTCGCTTTTCGCCCAATATGCAACAAGTGGCTTATTTATCCTATCAAAGCGGGGAACCAAAAGTCTATATTATGGATTTAGAGACCCGTAAATCTGAATTAGTGGGACAATTTTCGGGGATGTCTTTTGCACCGCGCTTTTCGCCGGATGGTCAGACGCTTATTATGTCCTTTTCGGAAAAAGGAAACTCGGAAATTTATACCTATAATTTAAAGAGTAAGAAAAAGAAAAAACTGACGAATCATCCCGCCATTGATACATCCCCCAGTTATTCGGCGGATGGTAAAGAAATTGTGTTTAACTCGGACCGCGGGGGTTCACAACAACTGTATGTGATGGATGCGGACGGGGATAATGTCCATCGTATCAGTTATGGGGAAGGGGTTTATGCGACCCCAGTTTGGTCGCCCCGTGGGGATTATATTGCCTTTACAAAAATCAAGGACGGGACTTTTTATATTGGCCTGATGCGTCCGGACGGTTCCAATGAACGTTTGATTGCTGATGGCTTTTTGGTGGAAGGCCCCACCTGGTCTCCAAACGGTCGGTTTATTGTGTATGGCCGACAAGAACGGGGCGAAAAGGCTTATATCTATTCTATTGATGTGACTGGCTATAATGAAAGACGTTTAAAAACGCCCAACGAAGCCACAGACCCCACTTGGTCGCCTTTGTTGCATTAAGGTATTTTTTTCTTGCAAAACACATAAAAATAGGCTAGGTTAAAATTGCTTCAGGTGATTCCTGTTGCGGGGCTTCAAACACCTCAAGATATTGTCGTCAGACATAAAATTCCAATCCTAGCTGGGTTGGATGGTCGCAAAATACAGGTATATTTTACCCAAATATGCGACGCTATATTATCGATAGTGTTTGAACTCCAACCGCTGCTCATCACAGCGATTTTTTAGTGAAATGGAGTTAAAATGAAAAAAAATAAAAATATGTTAAACGGATATACCACAACCCCCGTCATCCTGAGCGGGCATACCTCACCCTCAGTCATCCTGAGCGGACGCGAAGGATCCATGGATTCTTCGGCTAACGCCTTCAGAATGACGACAGAAGGTGGTCGGTCAATGGTAGAAATGCTGGGGGTCCTGGCAATTATCGGGGTACTTAGCGTTGGCGGTATCGCGGGCTATACTATGGCGATGAATAAATATAAAGCCAATGAAATCGTGAACGGTATTTCCACAATGTATATGTTGGGTATGTCCGCGAATAAAGGTCAAGGAAGCACAACGGATATGTTATATTCCACTACTGTGAGTACAAAAGTTCCCACAGGGGCCAGTGAAATTACCTATAAGACGGATAAAACCGTTGTGGCCGCTATCACAGACACAGGTGTCTGCGATCAAGTCAAAAATCAACTGGGTGATAAAGCCGAAGGCGAATGCAGTGCTTTAAAGGTTACCTTAGGCGACGCCGGTGTGGGTTCTGCAAAACCAACCGAAGATGCCTGTACGGGAATCGGTGGCACGTTAGTGTCAGACGGCAACTATTGCTTAGTTGAATCTGATATGACTTGGAAATCAGCCTATGAGCTGTGTAATAGTCCAGGGATGCACGGTATGGTTTCTTTGTCTGACTTTAGTTGTGAAGAGGTGGGTGGAGAAAATGAATGTCCGGCTGTTAAGGGTGATGATGATTTGAAAAGTACTTATTTCTGGACATTTGATTGTTATGATCAAACTTGTACAGACAATAAGTTGACAAATATGACTTCTGGCCGCGCGTACGGCGTGTACCGTGGTCTCGTTCACGGCTTCAATCGCAATGGCGACTACATCCCTGCGTTGTGTAAGTAGTCCTAACACTTTAAAAACGATCTCATTCGTGTGCGGGGGATTGCACACGAATGTTTTTTATTACCGGAAATAACGGCGAATAATTTTCTTTAACTTGGATGCTTTTTTTGTTGCATTTGTTTGCACAATATGCTATAATGCCCTTGTTCATCCCGTGGTGGGGTGGATAATTCGCATGCGGGAATATCCCCCAACTTGTGTTGAGTTGGTTTTCGGATTTCCAGTGTTATCAAAGACTTGGTAATGCTACTTCCCGCAGAGGTTTAACTGGAAAGAAGAAAGGAAATTAAAAGATGTCTCTTCCAACTATTACTATGCGTCAGCTGATTGAAGCTGGTGTTCATTTTGGGCATAATGCCCGCAGATGGAACCCGAAAATGGCTCCGTTTATCTATGGTGTGCGTGAAAATGTGCATATTATGGATTTAGGTCAAACTGTTCCTAATTTATACCGTGCTATGGAAGCGGTGCGTGATGTGGCCGCCAAAGGTGGCAAAATCTTATTTGTGGCAACAAAAGCCCAAGCGCAACAAGTCGTGGCAGAAGCCGCTACACGTTGTGGCCAATTCTATGTGAATAAGCGTTGGTTGGGTGGTATGTTGACAAACTGGAAAACCATTTCCGCCAGCATCAAACGTTTAAAAGAAATTGATGCCCGTATGGAAAAAGACGGTTTCGCCGGACTCACCAAGAAAGAAAAACTCAATATTGAACGTGAACGTGAAAAGTTGAATGCTTCTTTGGGTGGTATTCGTGATATGAACGGTCGTCCTGACTTGGTCTTTATCATTGACTTGGTTAAGGAAGATTTGGCCGCCGCTGAAGCCAAAAAGTTAGGTATTCCTGTCATTGCTATTTGCGATTCTAATGCAAACCCTGACGGTATTACTTATCCTATTCCGGGTAATGATGATGCCTCTAAGGCTATTCAACTGTACTGCGATTTAATCAGCGGTGCCGTGTTGGATGGTATTCAAGCCGAATTAAAGGCTGCCGGCGTGGATGTCGGTGCCGCAGTAGAAACTCCGGCAGAAGCTTAATTTAACAGAGGTCCGAATGGATAAAGAACAAGTTAAATCAATTTTGTCTGCGCCTATTTCTTTTGTGCGTGTCGCTACACCGAAAGAAAAAGAAATCTTTGCAGATAAAAAAGAGTCTTGGATTTATACATTCGGACTTGCCTCGGGGCAGCAATTCGTCTGTTATTTATCAAAAGATCGTGAACCATATATGGATTTTCGTGCCGTTTCGGAACATAATCTGTTGCCGGAAATTAAGGAAATTCAATGGGGATATGATAATTCTGTTTATTTTGGTCCAGGCCTTAGTGAGGATGAACGTCAAATTATGCGTGTGTTAAAATCAGGAGATGTTCCTCAGGAAAATATTGATTTTTATGAGGAATGTTTGGGGGCAACACCTCCTGAATCTCTCTATGATTATAAAACGCAAAAAAACTATATAGGTGTCCGTCGTATGGGTGATGGAAGTCGTCGGTTGGCTTTTTCTCATCCTTTACGGGAAAAGGCGTTGGAATTAAAAAAATATTTAACAGAACAGGAAAATGCGATCGGGGCGTTAAAGCGTTATGCTTTGGAAACAAAGAAGGCTGAAGAGCATTTAAAAAATGCTCAACAGAACCTATCACAGATTTTGACTCCGCAAAAAAGGGGTGGGGTTGAAGTCATCAGTAAAATACAACAACAAAAAAGGAGATAAATATGGAAATTAATGCAAAATTAGTCGGTGAACTTCGTGAAAAAACCGGCGTTGGTATGATGGAATGCAAAAAGGCTTTGGTTGCCTGTGAAGGCGATTTGGAAAAGGCTATTGACTTTTTGCGTAAAAAAGGTGTGTCTGTGGCCGAAAAGAAGGCCGGTCGTATTGCTAATCAAGGTTTGGTTGGCTTGACCGTTAAGGGCAACAAAGGCGCTGTGGTTGAATTAAACTCAGAAACAGACTTTGTGGCCAAAAATACAGACTTCCAAGCGTTCTTAAAGCAAGTCGTGGATTTGGCTTTGGATAACGGTAAGGATATTGAAACCTTGAAGGCCGCTCAATTGAACGGTAAGTCTGTCCAAGATAACTTGGTGGATTTAATTGCCAAGATTGGGGAAAATATGACTTTGCGCCGTGTGGCTGTGATTGAAGGCGAAAATGTGATTTCTTATATTCATACTTCTATCGCTGATGGTTTGGGTAAAATTGGTGTCTTGTTGGCTTTGACGGGGGCAAATGCGGCCGAAGTCGGTAAAAAAGTCGCGATGCATATTGCGGCCAGTGCGCCAAAGTTCCTGTCTATCGCTGATGTGGATGCTGAAACAGCCGCTCATGAAAAAGGTATTTATGCTGAACAAGCACGTGCCAGCGGTAAGTCGGAGGCTATTATTGAAAAGATGGTTGAAGGTCGTATGCGTAAATACTATGAAGAAGCTGTGTTATTAGAACAGGCTTTTGTGATGGATCCGGATAAAAAGGTTAAAGATGTGTTGGCCGAAGCCGGATGTACTGCGACTGCTTTTGTCCGTTATAACTTGGGCGAAGGCATTGAGAAAAAGCAAGAAGACTTTGCGGCCGAAGTGGCCAAGCAAATGGGCTAATATCAACTTGGGGCGCTGGGTGTCCGGTGCCCCAAATGTCTTTTTTAAAAGGAGGAAATATGGATTTCAACACAATTAAATCAACGATGCAAGGTGCTTTGGAAAAAGCAAAAGAGTCTTTGCGTCATAATTTTTCGGGTCTTCAAACGGGGCGTGCGACCACTGCTTTGTTGGATGGGATTATGGTGGAAGCCTACGGTTCAATGGTTCCTTTGAATCAAGTGGGCGCGGTCAGTGTGCCGGAAGCTAGAATGTTGTCGGTTACCGTTTGGGATAAATCTCAATTAAAAGCGGTTGAAAAGGCTATTGTTGAAGCAAACTTAGGCCTCAACCCCATGAATGACGGGCAAATGATTCGGATTCCTATTCCGCCTTTGTCTGAAGAACGCCGGGGCGAAATTATTCGGATCGCTAATCGCTTTACAGAAGACGGACGCGTGTCTGTGCGTAATGCACGTCGTGAAGCCAATGATGCTTTAAAGACGATTAAATCTTCTATTCCAGAAGATGATTTCAAACGCTTTGAAAAAGAAATCCAAGATTTAACGGACAAAACTATTGCGGAAATGGACGCTAAATTAAAAGAAAAAGAAGCGGAATTGAAACAGGTATAAAATGACTCAAGAAGAAAAAACGCCCAATATTCCAACACATATTGCCATTATTATGGATGGCAACGGTCGTTGGGCAACCGAAAAGGGCTTGCCCCGCAGTGAAGGTCATAAACAAGGAGCGGAAAATGTACGTGCTATTTTGGATCACGCCAAAAAACTGGGGATAAAATATATCACGTTATTTGCTTTTTCTTCTGAAAATTGGAATCGTCCGCAACCGGAAGTAAAATGCCTTTTAGATATATTTCGCAAGTACTTAAAAGAAGATATTAAAGAATTACTGAAAAAGAAAGTTCGGGTTTCTTTTATCGGAAATGCCGACAAATTTCCCGCTGATATGGTAAAGCGGATGCACGAAATTGAACGGGAAACGGAAAAATTTGACGGTTTTCATGTGATTTTGGCTCTTTCTTATGGGGGGCGGGAGGATATTATCGCTTCGGTGAAAAAAATTGCTTTGGATGTGGTTGAAGGCAAATGCCGTCTTTCTGCCATTGATGAAGATACAATTAAAGAGGCTCTTTCAACGCATGGTATTCCTTATCCGGATTTGGTTATTCGGACCAGCGGGGAACAAAGAATCAGTAATTTTCTTTTGTGGGAAATGGCCTATGCCGAACTCTATTTTACCCCGATTTATTGGCCGGATTTTAATGAACAAGATTTAGAAATGGCCATTGAATCTTATGGGCGCAGAGAGCGGCGGTTCGGAAAAGTCTAAAAAAATCTTGACATTTACATTGAATTTCAATAGCCTCTGACCATAGAGGCTATTTTTTTAGAAAGGGAATAAAATGCATCATTCTTCAGAATCCGGACGTTCTTTGTTGGAAATTATTGCGGTGATTTCTATTATGGGGGTTTTTAGTATTGGCTCTATTGTTGCTTTTCAGGCGGGGATGAATTCCGTGCGGGCGAAATATATCGCCGAACAGGTCCAATTGCGGGTAGAGGAGGTTGTGTCCAATACCGAACTTTCCAAAGGGCATAAAAAGACGGTTTATACACCCGAATATGCCAATAAGACGGGGGAAGATAAATACGGGTATCGCTTTCAAACCAAAAATGCGACCCAAAACACGAAGACTATGGCCTATATGTTGATGGGGGCGGCGGTCACGGCGCCTACTGTTCAGGTGGAAGTGTCGGGTCGGATTTCTTCCGGTGTTTGTGAAAGTTTAAAGGGGAAAATGTCTATTTTAGGGAATGTTCAAGAATTTAAAGCGGATGGAATCAATCTTTTGACCCAACCTTGTCCAAAAGACGATATCAATAAAATTGAATTTACTATCAAAAAAAGTAAAATTAGTTCATAAAAAGTGCTTGACAAGTATGGCGAAATAGGCTATAATCTTTCTAGTTGTTTGATACTTTCGGGGGCTTTTTGGAAAAAGTCTGCCAGAAAAATCAAGAAGTTATATTTAGCAAAATCAATGACTTATATTGTTTTTGTTAAATGAAAATGAGCGCTTTCGTTTGCCTGAAATAGGTCGATGAAAGATTTTTTTGTGATTAGGTAGAAAAGGAAGAAAAAAAGATGCCTACAATTAACCAGCTGATCCGTAAATCTCGGAAAGCAGTGGAAAAGCGGAACAAAGTGCCCGCTTTGAAGGCGTGCCCACAAAAACGTGGTGTTTGCACGCGTGTGTATACAACGACCCCTAAAAAGCCAAACTCGGCTTTGCGTAAGGTGGCTCGTGTTCGTTTAACAAACGGGTTTGAAGTAACCTCATATATTCCTGGTGAAGGACATAACTTACAGGAACACTCAGTCGTGATGATTCGCGGCGGACGTGTAAAGGACTTGCCTGGTGTCCGTTACCATATTATTCGTGGTACCCTTGATACTCAAGGTGTTGCTAATCGTAAACAAGCGCGCTCGTTATACGGCGCCAAACGCCCTAAATAAGGAGAAGATACTATGTCACGTAGACATGCTGCAGAAAAGCGCGAAGTGGTGGCCGATGCCAAATATAATGATATCGTTGTTGCCAAGTTTATGAATTCTTTGATGTTGGCGGGTAAAAAATCCGTCGCTGAAGCCATTTTATACGGCGCTATGGCTGAATTAGAAGAAAAAATTAAAAAGCCTGCTTTGGAAATCTTCAAAACGGCTTTGGATAACGTGAAACCTCAATTAGAAGTCCGTTCTCGTCGTGTTGGTGGGGCTACTTACCAAGTTCCGACAGAAGTGCGTGCTGATCGTCAACAGGCTTTGGCCATTCGTTGGATTATCGGTGCGGCTCGTGAACGCTCGGAAAAGACAATGGAAGAACGTTTGTTTAACGAATTACAAGATGCTTATAACAATCGCGGTACTGCTATTCGCAAGCGCGAAGATACGCATCGTATGGCCGAAGCCAACAAGGCTTTTGCGCACTTTAAGTGGTAAGGGGGACACATGGCCAGAACAACTCCGATTGAAAAATATCGTAACATTGGTATTATGGCGCACATTGATGCGGGTAAGACCACAACAACTGAACGTATTTTGTACTATACAGGTAAAACTCATAAGATTGGCGAAGTGCATGATGGCGGCGCCACTATGGACTGGATGGAACAAGAACAAGAACGTGGTATTACCATTACATCTGCGGCCACAACCGCTTTCTGGAAAGAACATCGTATTAACGTGATTGATACGCCGGGACACGTGGACTTCACTGTTGAAGTGGAACGTTGTTTGCGTGTTTTGGATGGTGCTATTACCGTTTTTGATGGTGTGGCAGGCGTTGAACCTCAATCCGAAACCGTTTGGCGTCAGGCTGATAAGTATGGTGTTCCCCGTATTTGCTTTGCAAACAAAATGGACCGTATCGGTGCCAATTTCTTGCGTTGCGTAGATATGATTAAAACACGTTTGGGTGCTCGCCCGATGGTTATGGCTTTGCCGATTGGAGCAGAGGCTGACTTTAAGGGTATCGTGGATATTATCAATAAAAAAGCGATTATCTGGCACTCAGAAGATTTAGGGGCCACTTTTGAAGAACAGGAAATTCCTGCCGACTTAAAAGAAGCCGCTGATAAATACTATAACGAAATGGTGGAAATGGCTGTTGAAATGGATGATGCAGCGATGGAAGCCTATTTGGAAGGTAAAGAACCCGATATCGCCACATTGAAAAAATGTATCCGTAAGGGAACAATTTCTCGTTCTTTTGTGCCGGTGTTCTGCGGTTCCGCCTTTAAAAACAAAGGTATTCAAGTGTTGTTGGACGCTGTGGTGGATTATTTGCCATCCCCAATTGATATTCCCGCCGCCAAAGGCGTTGTGGCTGGAACTGAAACACCTTATG
The DNA here is from genome assembly GCA_045598925.1 of Alphaproteobacteria bacterium. Lineage (GTDB taxonomy): Bacteria > Pseudomonadota > Alphaproteobacteria > CAAHEQ01 > UBA3637 > UBA3637. Next base: position 3,221 of record JAZRVC010000006.1, on the reverse strand, counting down.
TGTGTGAAGTGGCCGACAATAAGCCATTGGTTGCTTTGGGCTTTAAGATTATGAACGACCCGTTTGTGGGTTCTTTAACCTTTGCCCGTATCTATCAAGGGACTTTGACCAGCGGTAGTTATGTGACCAACACAGTGAAAGATGAAAAAGAACGTATCGGTCGTATGTTGCTTATGCACGCCAACCATCGTGAAGATATTAAAGAAGCCCATGCGGGTGATATCGTTGCGTTGGTGGGTATGAAGAACACAACAACGGGTGATACTTTGTGTGGTGATGGGGCTAAGGCTATTTTGGAAAAAATGGACTTCCCAGATCCGGTTATCTCTATTGCTGTTGAACCAAAGACAAAAGCCGATATTGAAAAGATGGGCTTGGCTTTGAACCGTCTGGCAATGGAAGATCCTTCTTTCCGTGTGACTTCTAACACAGAAACAGGTCAAACCATTATTAGCGGTATGGGTGAATTACACTTGGAAATCATTGTGGATCGTATGAAACGTGAATTCAAGGTAGATGCCAACGTGGGTGCTCCTCAAGTGGCCTATCGTGAAACAATTTCCAAATTGTATGATGAAGATTATACCCACAAGAAACAATCCGGTGGTGCGGGTCAATTTGCTCGTGTTAAGATCAAATTTGAACCTTTACAACCCGGTTCAGGCTTTGTGTTTGAAAATGAAGTTGTGGGTGGATCTGTTCCAAAAGAATACATCCCGGGTGTGGAAAAAGGTTTGCGTCAAGCGTTGGAAACTGGTGTTTTGGCCGGCTTCCCATGCACAGACTTTAAGGCCACCTTGTATGATGGGGCTTATCACGAAGTTGACTCTAACGTGATGTGCTTTGAAATTGCGGCCCGTGCTGCCTTCCGTGAAGGTATGGCAAAGGCTGGTCCGAAATTGTTGGAACCCATTATGAAGGTTGAAATCGTGACACCTGAAGAATACATGGGTGATATTATTGGGGACTTAAACTCACGTCGTGGTCAAGTGGGTGGTATGGATTCTCGTGCAAATGCGCGTGTGATTGATGCCATGGTGCCACTCGCCAATATGTTTGGTTATGTGGGAACTTTGCGTTCTATGAGCCAAGGACGTGCCCAATACACAATGCAGTTTGATCATTATGCGGATGTGCCACAAATGATTGCTGATGAAATCAAAGCCAAGATGGCTGGATAAGAAAGGTAGTTGAAAATGGAAAAAATTAGAATTCGTTTAAGAGCTTTTGATCATGGGTTGTTGGATCAATCAACCCTTGAGATTGTCAATACAGCGAAACGCACAGGGGCCCAAGTCATTGGACCAATCCCTTTGCCAACGCGTATTGAAAAATTTACCGTGAATCGTTCTGTTCATATTGATAAGAAATCACGGGAACAATTTGAAATCAGAACCCACAAGCGGGTGCTCGACATTATTGATCCGACACCTCAAACGGTTGATGCCCTGATGAAATTGGACCTCGCCGCCGGTGTAGATGTTGAGATTAAAGTGTAAAGGAAAAAGACAATGCGTACAGCTGTTATCGCAGAAAAAGTCGGTATGATGGGTCTGTTCCAAGAAAACGGGGATCAACTTCCTGTGACTGTCTTGAAAATTGACAGCACGGTTGTGGATACTCGCACCAAGGAAAAAGACGGTTATACCGCTGTCCAGATTGGATATAAGGCTGCCAAAGAAAAACATTTGGCCAAGCCCCAAAAAGGACATTTTGCTAAATTAAAGCAAGAACCTAAGCGCGTTCTTAAAGAATTTCGCGTCAGCGAAGATTGTTTGGTTCCCGCTGGGAGCGTTATTGGTGCCAATCACTTTGTCATTGGACAATTAGTGGATGTCACTGGTATTTCATTGGGTAAAGGTTACGCCGGTGTTATGAAAAAGTATAACTTCGGTGGGGACTGCGCCTCTCACGGTGTGTCAAGAACTCATCGTTGCGGTGGTTCAACTGGTAACCGTGAATGGCCTGGTCGCGTGTTTAAAAACCGCAAGATGCCTGGTCAAATGGGAAATAAGCAAATCACTGTTCAAAACCTGAAGGTTGTGGCTTTGGATGAAGCCCGCAACTTGGTGATGGTGCAGGGTGCTGTTCCTGGTTATGACGAAGGTATGGTCATTATTCAAGACGCTAAAAAGCGTTCAACTCAAAAAGTGGGACCTGTTCCTGCCGGTTTAAAGGTTGTTGAATCAGCCAAAGTTGAAGCGCCTAAAGCTGAAGAAGTAAAGGAATAATCAAATGAAATACGATGTAATTGATTTATCAAAAAAAGCCGTTGGCAGCATTGATTTAAACAAGGCTGTGTTCGGTGTTGATTTGAATAAGGGTGTTTTGGCCCGTGTGATCCAATGGCAATTGGATAAACGCCGTCAAGGAACTCACGCTGTCAAAGATGTGGGTGATGTGCATGGCGCCGGTAAAAAACCCTTTAAACAAAAAGGAACGGGTCGTGCCCGTCAAGGTGTCAAAACTGCCCCCGGTAAATACCATGGCGGTATTGCTTTTGGTCCTGTGGTACGTTCTCATGCCTATGGTTTAACCAAAAAAATTCGTGCCTTAGCCATGCGTGTGGCTTTGTCCATGAAAGCCAAAGAAGGTAAGTTGTTCATTTTAGATGATATGACTGCCAAAAAGCCAAGTACAAAAACTTTCCAAACTTCTTTCAAAAAGAACGGTTGGAATTCTGTTTTGTTCGTTGGTGGCGAAAAATTGGATGAAAACTTCGCGCTGTCTGCCCGCAATATCATCAATGTGGATGTGTTGCCGGTTCAAGGTGCCAACGTTTATGACATTGTGCGTCGTGATATTTTAGTTTTATCTAAAGACGCTGTTGAAAAATTGGAAGGACGGTTAGCCTAATGGTTAAAAAATCCGAACAAAAATCAGTGAATACTGAATTATGCGATATCATTGTTCGTCCTGTTATTACGGAAAAAGCAATGAAAGTGTCCGAAAACAACCAAGTGGTGTTTATGGTTAGCAAATGCGCCACAAAGCCCGAAATTAAAAAGGCGATTGAGGGTGTTTTCAAAGTTGAAGTAAAAGCAGTGAATACTTTGACACAACACGGAAAAACAAAAATGTTCCGTGGTCAAAAAGGTGTTCGCTCTGATATGAAGAAAGCCATCATCACTTTGGCCAAAGGTCAAACAATTGATGTGACTGCAGGAGTGTAATATGACATTAAAAACATATAAACCAACAACTGGAACAACAAGACACTT
>JAZRVC010000005.1:0-24263 GCA_045598925.1 Alphaproteobacteria bacterium | reverse complement strand
TTATGTAATAGATTCCTTATTTCGCACGTAAAACTTGCTCAAGGAATGACAGGCGAAAATAAAATGAAAACTTAAGATGTGATTGTTGTGGGTGGGGGACATGCGGGCTGTGAGGCCTGTACCGCGGCGGCGCGTGTGGGGGCGAAAACCTTATTGATTACACACCACATCAAAACCATTGGGGATATGTCCTGTAATCCGGCAATTGGGGGCTTGGGAAAAGGCACGTTGGTGCGTGAAATTGATGCGCTGGACGGTGTGATGGGGCGCATTATTGATAAAGCGGGGATTCAGTTTCGTATGCTGAACGCCAGTAAAGGCCCCGCCGTGCAAGGCCCACGGGCGCAAGCCGATAAAACCCTTTATATGAAATATATGCAGGCGGAATTGAAACACTATCCGAACTTGACTTTGTTGGAAGCCTCAGTGGAAGATTTGTTGGTTGAAGACGGGGCGGTCATTGGGGTCGTGGCTAACGATAAAAAAATCTATGCCAAAGCAGTTGTTTTAACGACAGGTACTTTCTTAAACGGTGTGATGCATACAGGTACCGAAAAGAGCAAAGGCGGTCGTTTCGGCGAACCGGCCTGTTATGGCATTACGCCTGCTTTAAACAAGTTGGGACTGACCTTGGGGCGTCTTAAAACGGGAACGCCGGCACGCTTGGATAAAGATTCCATTGATTGGTCAAAGTGTCAGCGTCAAGACGGGGATAATCCGCCACAACCTTTTTCTTTTATGACGGAAGAACTTAAACAAAAACAAGTGCCGTGTTGGATTACTCATACGACACCCGAAACGCATAAAATTATTTTGGATAATTTGGATCGTGCGCCTTTGTTTGACGGACAGATTACTTCCACAGGCCCCCGCTATTGCCCCAGTATTGAAACAAAGTTGATTCGCTTTAAGGGGCGGGATAGCCATCATATCTTTTTGGAACCCGAAACGCGGGACGGCAACAGCATTTATCCCAACGGTATTTCTACCAGTGTGCCTAAGGATGTTCAGGAGGCTTTCTTGCGTTCTATTCCAGGGTTAGAAAACGTCAAGATTTTGCGCTATGCTTATGCGATTGAATATGACTATGTGGACCCGCGGGAAGTGAAATTGACGTTGGAAACAAAGAAAGTCCCTAACTTATTCTTGGCGGGGCAAATCAACGGAACAACCGGATATGAAGAAGCCGCAGGTCAGGGCCTGTTGGCGGGGGTCAATGCGGGGCTAAAAGCCATTGGGAAAAAGTCGCGACTCACAATGGACAGAGCGGACAGTTATCTGGGCGTGATGATTGATGATATTACGACTTTGGGCGTGGATGAACCTTATCGCCTTTTTACTTCGCGCGCCGAATATCGTTTGACAATGCGGGCGGATAATGCGGATTTACGTTTGACGCCCGTGGGGATTAAAATCGGTTGCGTGGGGAAGGAAAGGGCGAAGGCTTTTAAACAAAAACTAAAGCAATTGAACCAAGCCCGTATGCTGATTCAATCGCTGGCGAAAACCCCAAAAGAACTTAAAAAAATGGGGTTGGTTGTCAATGTGGACGGGCATAAACGGACGGCCTTTGAATTGCTTTCTTATCCCGATATTACTTGGGAAAATCTCGTCCAAATCTTCCCGGAACTTGCCAAGATTTCGGACGAAGTGGCCAAACAATTAGTGATAGAGGGACGCTATCAAGGGTATTTGGCCCGTCAAAATCAAGATATCGCTGACTTTAAAAAGGATGAAGCCTTAAAAATTCCCGAAAACATTGATTACCAAAAGGTGGGGGGACTTTCTAATGAAATTCGGGAAAGATTAGAAAAGGCGCGTCCTCAAACCATCGGGGCGATGGGCAGAATGCGGGGCATTACACCGGCTTCAGTTACGGCCGTTATCGGGTATCTTAAAAAAGGGAAAAAGTAAGTTAAACTTTCTTTTTTTCTAACAATTCATTGATTTCTTGAATCAATTTTTTTTGGACTTCTTGATTTTCTTCTGTCCTTAATTCCAACAGGTATTCCAAATAATCCAATAAAATCTTTTTCCATTCGGGTTGGGTGTTATAGTATTGTTTAATCAATTGCAACAGATGATTCCAATCGGCGTGTAGTACATCTTGTTGTCCCAATAAATAAGCAACCACAGCGGCGGTTTCTTGGGTGGCTTTTTCTTTATCCAGTTTTGCCAAAGTTTGTTCGGCTTCCCCGATTGTCATAGCGGGGGCGTTGGGCAATACCGCTTTTTGTTTGAAAAGTTCCTGATAGATTTGTAAAAGTAATTCTGTTGATGATGGCATTCTTTCTCCCCTTTTATCTTGACAGTAAATTAAATTTTCATTTTAGTCAAGCAAAAAATCAAAATTGATACAGGCTTCTTTCTTGTCCAATAGTGGATGGGTGGCCATGCCCCGGATAAATCATTACATCATCAGGAAGATTTTGAAATAAAAATTTTAAACTGTTTTGCATTTCTTGCGGATCACCGCCCCAACAATCGGTGCGCCCAAAGGTGTTCGCAAACAGTGTATCCCCCGAAAACAGATGATTTTGAATCAAAAAACAACAGCCCCCTTTACTGTGTCCCGGGGTCGTAAAGACTTTGATTGTGTTTTGTCCCAAACTAAAAAGAGTCTTATTATTAAAAAAGTGTGTAATCTTAGGCGGGGTCGTGTGGGGCAGGTTCAACATATCCATAAACAAGTTTATTTTCCCCAGTAAAGGTTCATCCGCTTCGTTTAAATAGGTAATCGCCTGAGTTTTTTCTTGAAAAAAATCCACACCCAGGATGTGGTCAAAGTGGCCGTGCGTCAGTAAAATATATTTTAATTTCAGCCCCTTTTCTTGAATCACGTCTAAAATCTTTTGATTTTGTTCGGTGCAATCAATCAAGGCGGCTTCCTTTGATTCTTCATCCCAAATAAGATAGTTGTTGTTATGTAATAAACCTGATTTAAAACATTGAATTTGCATTTTATAATTTTCCTAATTTTTTAAACGTTCTCTGATTTGTTTTTGTTCAAAAGCCAAGCGATTCATATCTGTCTGACAGACATGTATTTGATTCCTGATAAATTTTTGTAAAGGCTTCTTTTCTTTCCTCTAAAGTCATCTGAGGGTTGGGGCGAATTTTCAACCTTTTGGCAATAGAAACTAGACTTTCCATAATATTTCCTTTCAGCCGGCTATTTTAAGCGAAAAAGATATATTTCGTCAAGCCCAAAATAAAAAGACTTGAAATCAGGGAAAATTATTGCTAAACTTTTAAAAAAGAAAGGGACGTCATGAAAAAAATCGTTTTATTGGCTGTGTTGTTCTTATCGGGGTGTGTCGGGTCGCCTGCGCCTTCTGTCGTGAACGAAGAAACCCCTGAAGGCCTGTATCTTACCGCCTACAGCCAATTTCAAGAAACCGACTATGATAAAGCGATTGAAAACTTTGATAAAGTGGAACAACAATTTCCCTATTCTCAATGGTCCGAACGGGCGCAAATTATGATGGCCTATGCCCAATACATGAAAAATGCGTATACAGATGCCCTGTTGTCTTTGGAACGGTTTTTACAATTACATCCCGGCAACAGAAATGTGCCGTATGCGATGTATTTAAAGGCACTTTGCTATTACGAGCAAATGGCTGATCCGACCCGAGAACAGGAAATGACACAAAAAGCAGATGAAGGTTTTAAGGCATTGATTGCCCGTTTCCCGAACTCGGTTTATACAAAAGATGCCAAAGAAAAGTTGATTATGATACAAAATTATTTGGCGGCGAAAGAGTTGGCGGTCGGACGTTATTACCAAAAAAATGAAGATTATATTGCGGCCATGAATCGTTTTCAAATGACCATTACTCATTGGCCCGAATCAACCCAACGACCTGAGGCTTATTATCGTTTAGCGGTGTGCTATAAAGCATTGGGTATGACCAAACAAACAAGCCAGATTCAAGATAAAATGAAAAAGAATTATCCTGATTCTGTTTGGACCGAACGGGTACAAAAATTATAAAAAGGATAAAGTTATGCTGACCGGTTTAAATATTCAGCATTTTGTTTTGATTGACCACCTCAATTTGACTTTTGATAAAGGCCTGAGTGTCTTTACGGGGGAAACGGGGGCGGGTAAGTCTATTTTATTGGATGCCCTTTCCTTGCTTTTGGGCGGGCGCAGTGAGGCACGCTTTATCGCCAAAGGTGCCGACCAAACGGTGGTGAGTGCCAGTTTTCGCCTTAAAAAATCCCATCCCGCTTTTCAGATATTGGAAGATTTAGGTTTGGCGTGTGAGGAAGAACTCATGCTGCGCCGAACTCTCACGAAAGAGGGAAAATCAAAAGCCTTTGTGTGCGATCAGCCCGTCAGTGTGGCGACTTTAAAGGCTATCGGGGAAACCTTGGTTGAAATTCACGGACAATTTGCCACACACAGTTTACTCAATCCCGCGACCCATTTAAAGACTTTGGATGCTTTCGGCCACTTGTCGGATGAGGCTAAATCGGTGTCCAAGTTGTGGTTTGATTGGCAGGAAAAAGAACAAGCCCTGGTTGATTTTGAAAACCAGTTGGCTCAACAACAAATGGATGAGGCTTTTTTACGGGAAAGTTTGGACGAACTGGAAAGATTGTCCCCAAAGGAAAATGAAGAAGAAACGTTGGTCAAAAAACGCACCGAACTGATGAATGCGGAACACATTATTGAAAACGTGAAAAATGCCTGTCAGTTATTGGCAGATGAAGAACAGGGGGTCTTGCGCCTTTTAACCAAAACAGAAAATCAATTGGCTACTGCTGATAAAATAACCCAAGGGGCCTTTAAAACAGATATCAATTCTTTGGTTGAGGCCGAAACAATCTTATCTGATTTGTCGGCGACCTTGGAACATCGGCTGAATGATTTAGGGGATACTGCGGAATTATCGGTGATAGATGACCGCCTTTTTTCGTTGCGTGATTTGGCCCGTAAACACCATGTCGCCCTGCAAGATTTACCGAAATTGCAACAGGATTTGGCCAAACAACTTTCCAACATCACGCACGGGGAAGAAAAGTTGGCGGCTTTGAAAAAAGAAGTTTTGGCCTCAAAAGACGCCTTTTTAACATCAGCGCAACAACTGTCCCACCATCGGCAACAGGCCGCCCAGACCTTAACCAAGGCTGTGATGAAAGAATTACCTGATTTAAAATTAGAAAAAGCGACCTTTGTGGCGGACGTTTCTGTTGCCCAACCCAACGCGACAGGGGTGGATCAGGTTTTGTTTAAAGTCGCCACCAATAAGGGCAGTGAATTGACCCCGATTCATAAATGTGCTTCGGGTGGGGAATTGTCTCGCTTTATGTTGGCGTTAAAGGTCAATTTGGCCGAAGATAATCAGAATACCTTGATTTTTGATGAAATTGATACAGGGATTTCCGGAGCGACAGCCTCGGCGGTTGGGGAAAGGTTGGCGCGACTGGGGGAAAATCATCAAACGTTGGTGATTACGCATTCGCCCCAAGTGGCAGGTTTTGGTAAACATCATTATTTGGTACAAAAAGCGGACACTGATACAGCGACCCATACTTCGGTGCAATTGTTGGATAAGACGGGTCGGTTGGAAGAAATTGCACGTCTTTTAAGCGGGGCCACCATTACGGATAAGTCCCGTCAACTTGCCCAAGAATTATTAAAGTCTGCCCTTGGATAAGGGGTTATAAAAATTACATCTTTGACAACAAGAATGTACAGATGCTGCACCCGATAAAATAGCCTCCAATATAGGTTTAATACTAACTGGTTCGATAAAATCTTTAAAACGAGAAATTTTAAAATTATTATTATTATCGAACTGTTTTACAGATGGAAAAAATGTAATGTTTTCAATAAATAAGCCGTTTGACAAACTACTTCAAACGGCTAAAACTGAGTATTGGTGCGGATGGCCGGAATCGAACCGGCACGGAGTTGCCTCCAACGGATTTTAAGTCCGTTGCGTCTACCAGTTCCGCCACATCCGCTTTTTCTGATAGCGGTGTAAATATACTCCAAAAAATGAAAATCGTCAAGTAATTTCTTGTAAAAATCTAAAAAATTTAGAAATTCATTTTCAGGCCAGACTTGAATAAAGAGTTTGTTTCCTTATCCCAATAAGACGTAAAGGCCCCGTACAACGAATAGTTTTGATTGACGTAATCAATTCCAAAGCGTGTGATGGCATGATTGGTGGAATAATCCTGATTGTCCAAGGTAAAGGTGCCCTGCATCCCTGTCATCCCGATATCTAATTTATAAGGATCCGCAAATTCATGGTAAGCGGCGGCCCCGATACTTACTTTCAGGTGTTCGTCTTTACCTAATTCTTGTTCGTTGGTGAGATACAGACCCACACCGCTTTCAACAGAATAGGTGTCTTGGGATTTCATACTTAAACTGAAATCTTTTACATCTTCACGACCTTTTTGGGTATAGCCCAACAGATTAAATTCAACCGCAGGTTCAATCAGCCAGGTGCCCACATGCAACGGATAACGGGCTTCGTTCATCAAACCATAGACGCGCTTTTCAATATCCCCCCGATAATTTTGATTGTTTAAGCCTGTGCGTTCATATTTGGTGTAGGCATATCCCAACCGTGGTGAGGTCATTAAATTTAATTGTCCGACACTAAAGTTCATCGGCACCACCATTTGATAGACGGTTTCTTGACGATTGTTGGCTGAATCAGAATGATCCGAATTGATTTTGGTATAAGCAACCCCCAATCCGATAGACATATTTTTTGACTTTTTATTTAATAAAGAATACTTGGATTGCGCGGTGGAACTTCCTTTAAATCCGACAGGATTCAAATCCCCCGCCACAGACAAGATAGGTTCTTTCGCGTGGAAAATACTTTCATTTAAATTATAGTTTAATTCACGCATTAAAGACATATCTTCAAAGTTAAAGCGGCTCATCATTCCTTTGGCGGTCATTTGATTCAGACTGCCGGTTAAAGCGGATAAGTTGGAATGAGATTTTAATTGATTAAACAGGGCTTCATTATTGCCCAATTTATAGTTGCTTTCCAAATAAGAGGCCAGGGAAGCATTATCCACTAATTCGTGGAAGGATTTGCGCGTCATAACGATATCTAATCCGTTTTTGTTGTCTTTATTTTGACCGTAAGAAGCGTTAAATAATACAGAATTAGACGCCAAAGACAAATCTGAACTGTTGCCGTCCCCGATCAACGCCCCTTCGCCGAAACCATTACCGATATAGACATCTTTGTTGCCGTTTAACACTAAGGTTTGACCGGCGGTAATATCCCCGATTAAATGGGCGCCTTCGGCTTCAAACGAGCCACCTAATTCGGATACATACTGCATACCGTCATTGATGCGTAAGTTATAAGAATCGGTTGTGCTTAAATCCGCTTGAGTGCTGGGTCTTGATTTTGTCTTTGTAATTGGTTGTTCTGTCGGAGTAGAAGCGTCAGCGGTCTTTGCGACAGGGGCGGTCGCCGTCAAAGCAACAGGTGTGGGTAATGGGTTATCAAATTCATCAAAGGCCGAATAGGTTTCCCCCGCATCAATATCTATATCTATTTGTGTTTCTGTTTTTGTTTCGGTTTCTCCCTCTTCGTTGGTGACTTGAGTTTCCTTGGTCGTGACTGTTTTTGTTTCAACTTTCCATTCTCTGGCCCAAGCATCTTCCGCCGGTACATCTGTGGTTAAATCGTCCCATTGCCAAGGATCTGTGTGGACATTGATGTATTCGGTCGGATAATCTTTTTGATGATACCCTTCGCCATAGGGGATAAACTCGTTCGGTTCTATCACACGGTTGGTGATAATCCGACCCGAATTGTAAATGGTGGCATAGTAATCTTTGGTTGTCGTAACGGTTGTGTCTTGTGAAGGGTATTCCACATTATACACACGGTTGTTTCCTGTGGCATAAAGAGGCGTGAAATTATTTGGATTTCCCGAAAAGATAATCGTTCCTTGGTTGGCAATGACACCCCCGTCATACGCGACCATCCCGGCGACTTTTGGACCTCTGCCTGTTGGGGTTTCGCTGACCCCGATTTTGATGGTTCCTGTGTTCAAGGCATATGAGTTTGTCAGCATACCTACCACATCAAAAGGAATCTTGGTATCAAAGTGGCTGACCGCCGAAGTCGTACCCGTCACATTGATGTTGATGGTGCCGGCGTTATAAGCCTTATAGCCAAGCCCCCCATTACTTTGCTCTCGTCTGGTATTGGCAAACGGATTAATCAGGTCAGGAATATATTGAACAATGGATGTATCCACTAAGGTCATACCCGATACAAAGTATTCGGTGCTGTTATTTAAATTCAGGTTCAAATTGACCACACTGGTCTTTTCATTGGTCAGGTCGGCATTTTCGGCATAAAGCCCGAAAATTTCTGTTTTATCCGTGGCATTTCCCAAGGCATTGATGGTTAAAACACCATCCCGATAGGTTTGTGTGTTTGGACCGGTATAAAGGCCGTATATTTCTAAATCCCCGTCTCGGGTTGGACTTTGGGTGGTGATGTTGATTGTGTTGGCCGAATGGTGAGTGGTGATTCCTTTGGGGTTCCCATTTTCATATTCAAAGCCATTGATGACCCCGCTGGTCGTTCCTGTTAAAAGGATATTTGTTGCCCCTTTTGCTTTTTTCGTGGCTGTTTCGGCGGTACTGATAACTTCTTCTGTCGGTTCCTCTTCGGTTGGGGTTTCTTGTGTTTCTGCGGGGATTTCTGTTTCGGATTCTGTGATATCCTGTCCGATAGGATCTTCTGGTTTTTCATACACAGGTGCATAGGCCACACCACCCGAAATATAGGATTCACCCACCATATCGTTGGCTTCAATTTGAATCAAACCGTTGTTGCCAGCCCCAAAGCCGGTGATATCGCCACTGCCACCGTTATGTTTTAAATAAATATAGCCCGTGTTTTTACCGGCATCATCCCCTTCGGAATATCCCCCGATTAAATTGGCGTTGTATCCTGTTGTTTGTAGGATAATTTCGGCCCGAGAATCATTACTGATAGATCCTGTTTCACTTTGTAATCCGACCAAATCCAGATTGTCCATGTTTGAAGCCGCGGTGATGCTGCCCGTGTTGGTTAAAGCACCATTACTGGATTTCATGGCGGCAAAGAACCCGCTACCCGCAGAACCTGTTAAAGCAGGTAAAATTTCTTCACCTGTCAAGACGGCCGCTGTGATTTTCCCGTTGTTTGTCAGGGTCGCATAGTTATCTTTGGTGGGGTCAGATGCATAAGATTCCATCGCGGTCAAGCGAATAGGGGCGTTGGATTTAATGGTATCTTTTGTGTTATCAAAAGAAAAATTGATTTCTTTGTTATTGACCATTTCCCCGTTTGCCAAAGACATTGCCTGAGCCGTAAAAGCGTTGGTACTGACAGACGGGTCGGCATACAAATGGAAATCCAACAGGTTTTCATTATATAAAATTCCGTTGGCGCCGTTCATCGCATTTAAGATACCGCCATAACTGACCTCAACAGGGGCCCGTAAACCCACTTGAATGGTTCCATAGTTTGTTGTTTCGGCGATACCGCCTTCGGACCCCAACAGATAAACCTGCTTACTGGTCGGATTGACATGGGTGTTATACAATGTTCCCTCGACGTTGATCGTCCCTGTATTTTTAATCGTAACCCCGACATTATTGGTGGCATCCGACCACACCCCTTTAATCCCATCCGCAACGTTGGTCAGGCCGATATTGAGGGTGCCATCATTGGCCACGATGCTGCCTTGATCCCCAAAGCCCCGCATCAAAAATACTTCAGAATGAATGGCTTGGGGGGTTAAATTCGGCTCTAAATTGATAATTCCTTTATTGACCAAGTTTTTCCCGTACATTCCTTGAACAGTGCCGCTTCCTTTGGTGGAAGTAAATTCTCGGGTGGTGTTTAATTTCAGGTTGATATTTCCGTTGTTGGTAATGCCACGCCCCGGGGCAGAAATAGCACTGAGTGTGCCCGAATCATTTCCATTATCAATAACCGTAATCACCCCATTGTTTTCCAGATTAGCCCCCGTTCCCGGAACACCCGTACTGGAAATCAAACGATCGCTTTTCATCGCGGCTGATTCATTTTCGGATTCAGAGATAACCGTGATATTGCCGTTGTTTTGAATGGTTCCTGCGGCAGTGGCATACATCCCGATGACGCCTTTATTCTCTTCGGAATTTTCGGTCATTTTGATGTCGGTTCCTTTGGTATTGACGGCTAATGAGGCTTTTTCCACATCAACGGTCAGGCCGTCTTGTGAAAGAGCCTGAACGCTGACCCCGTTGGCCTGCATGGCGACAATTCGTTCATGGTTGTCGCCGCTAAAGTCTAAAACTGAATCCACGGGACTGGAAATAATGCCCCCAAATTCAGCCAAATAAGCAGGAGAACCGTCTTCTAATTCAACCGAAACGGGCATATCCCCGCGTGAAGTGGATAAAACACGTTTTGTACAGACACCGTTGATTAAAACCATTCCGTTCGGGCAGGCACTGCTTTGCGTAATGGCCTCAATTTTTGAAATTTTTTGCAGGATTGTTTTTTCTTCTTCGGCAGGATTGGTTGGTACGCTATTACCCCCCCCACCACCGCCACCACCAGCGGACAAAGCCACGGCCGCGATAATCCCTAAGGCCAAAAAGCCTTTATTATTCCAAACCATTGCCGCCAAAGGCGGGGAGGCCCGTCCCGAACGCGCCGAAACAGCGGCGGCTCTTCTTTTATCCAATAATCCGACCCGATAGAGTTTGTCTGAAGAAATTTGATTTAAGCAGTTGGCGTTGCGGTTGGCGCCAAAGTCCAACAGATTTTGTATGGCATCGCCATCTTCGTTTAAAATCGCCTGACACAAAGCGGTATTGCCATAGGCATCCATCATATCAATTGAATAGCCATACCGTAAGATACTTAAAAGCGCTATCCGTTGATTGTTGGAAGCATATTGATAAATGGTATCTGTGGTGATATAGGCGGCTTGGGCTTGCTTCTCACACACGAAAGATGAGAGCAGTAAAGAGGCGATAATGGTTGAATTTACAAACCGTAAAAACATAAGTCTCCTAAACAAAACAAACCCACTTGAAAGTATGCTATAAAACTTTCAATCTAAAAGCAAGACTTTTTTCAATAAAATTTACTTTTTTTGATAAATTTTAATATCAGTTCCGGCTTTGTTCTGTTTAAGCCGCTTATACATCCAAATTTTCAACAAATTTGGCGTGTTCTTGGATGAATTGGAAACGATATTCGGGCTTATTCCCCATCAACCGATTCACGATATCCGCCGTATAGGCCGAATTTTCCTGTTCTTCCTCATTGGTGGAGTTTTTATTCGGAATCATAACCTTTAACAAAGTCCGTTTTTCTGGATCCATTGTCGTATCTTTTAATTGTTGCGGGGGCATTTCGCCTAACCCTTTAAAGCGGGATACTTCCACGTTCTTTCCTTTAAAGGTTGTCGCCAACAATTTATCCTTTTCCGCGTCATCTTGGGCATAGACAGACTTCCCCCCTTGCGTAATCCGATAGAGTGGGGGCAAAGCCAAAAACAGATGGCCGTTTTCAATCAGTTTCGGCATTTCTTGATAGAAAAAACTCATCAGCAAACTGGCAATATGTGCGCCATCCACGTCTGCATCCGTCATTACAATGATTTTGTCATATCTGAGTTTGCTTTCATCATACTTATCGCGCTGACCACAGCCCAACGCTTCAATCATATCATTGATTTCTTCGTTGGCGTGAATCTTATCAGAACTGGCCGAAATCACATTTAAAATCTTACCGCGTAAAGGCAGGATTGCTTGATGAGTACGGTTGCGGGCTTGCTTGGCAGAGCCACCGGCCGAATCCCCTTCCACCAAGAAAAGTTCGGTGCCTTCCACAGATTTATGCGAACAATCCGCCAATTTACCGGGGAGTCTTAAACGCTTTGTCGCGCTGGCCCGTTGTGTTTCCACGGCTTTTTTGTGGCGCTTACGTTCTTCACTTCGTTCAATAATCCATTCTAACAGTGCATTCGCCGACTTTGTATCCCGACTCAGCCAATGGTCAAAAGGATCCTTCATGGCATTTTCAACCAAGCGGGTCGCACTGGTCGTGACCAAGCGTTCCTTGGTCTGACCTTGAAATTGCGGATCACGAATAAAGACGGAAATCATCACGCCTGCTGTATTCAAAATATCGTCCGAAGTAATATCCCCCGCGCGCTTATTACCCACCATGTCGGCAAAGGCTTTTAATCCTTTTATCAAACAGGTCCTCATCCCTGTGGTATGGGTGCCCCCTAAAGGTGTCGGCACGGTATTACAATAGGAATATTCAAATCCTTCCCCAAAATCGTTGGGCCAACAAATCGCCCATTCCACGGCCCCTTGATTATCGGGAAATTCCACCCGTCCCGTAAAGGGTTTTAAGGTTGTCATTTGTCTGTCTTTTGTCAGATATTCCAAATAATCAGCGACCCCGTTGGGGAATTTTAAGATTTGTTCAACTGGGGTCTTGTCTTCACCTTGAATCAGTTCGGGTGCACAAGACCAACGGACTTCCACTCCGCGGAATAAAAAGGCCTTTTGCCGTGCCATCCTGAATAAAGTGGCGGGCTTAAAACGAATTGTTTCCCCGAAAATTTCTGTATCAGGGATAAATTTCACACTTGTCCCGCGGCGATTACTGACCGCCCCCAAACATTCCACAGGGGCGACAGGAATCCCGCGATGATATTCTTGACGATAAAGTTTTTTGTCCTTGGCTACTTCAATAATCAAATGACTGGACAGGGCATTGACCGCCGATAAACCCACACCATGCAAACCACCTGAAACATTATAGGCTCCCCCGCCAAATTTACCGCCCGAATGCAAAGTGGTTGTAATGACTTCCAGGGCTGATTTATTCGGAAATTTGGGGTGAGGATCCACAGGAATTCCCCGACCGTTATCGGTAATACAGACATAATTGTCTTTATCCAAACTCACTTGGATATTGGTGGCATAACCCGCCACGGCTTCATCCATCGCGTTATCAATAATTTCGGCCACCAAATGATGATAGGCTTTTTCATCAATCCCCCCGATATACATCCCCGGACGCTTACGGACGGGCTCTAATCCTTCCAAAACCTCAATATCTTTGGCAGAATAGGTATTTTTACTTTCGGTTGCTTCAAATAAATCACTCATTTTTTATCTCCTGACAGTGGAATCTTGTCCCCCAGCATTGTACTTTCCAAAATTTTCCGCAAGTTCAGACCACACAGACCGTTTTTCTCCACCGATTTCTGTTGTTTCAGATTCAAAATCCACTGATTGCATATCGGCTTTGGTTAGGTGAGCCGTTCTTTTTACTTTATTATTGTTATCAAAAACGAACACATAGACTTCTTCATCCACAATTTCCGGATTAAAAAAGATACGACTTTCTTTTTGTGTCTGGGCGTAAATAAATAAATCTTCCACGCCTTCTTCCTTGGAAGAAATATAGTTGGGAGTTCCTAATACCCGTAAGACTTTATCCTTTGAATCGCCTTTTTTGATGCTTTCCAAGCGCTTAACTTCCGGTAAATCGCCACTTTGATAGGTTTCCAAACCACAAGCGCTTAACGTCAAACAACAAACCAAAATAAGTTTCTTGAACATAGGACTCCTTTTTGCTATAATATCTCTATCATATATAAAAGAAAGGTGTTCGTCAATGAAAAAAACAAGAACTCATCAAAAAAACTTTGTTGTTGTGGCGGCCAGTATTCAAAAAGAGCCCCAAAAATTTCACTTTGTTTTTGATGCAAAAGAGTGTCAAAAGTTGGCGGACAGGTTTAATTTACCAAAAGTTCAATCGTTTCAGGCCGATTTATCTTTGTATCGGGATGAATTTGTCCATGTGAAAGGTCTGTTTCAGGCCGAGGTTGTGTATCAAAGCGTGATTTCGTTGGAAGAATTTTCCGCCCCGCTCAATGAAACAATAGATGTGTTATTTTCGGAAGAGCCCCCCGCCGAAAGTGATGAAATTATTGATCCGATTGAACAGGGGCGCATTGATTTACGGGACGTTTTGTTTGAACAATTCGGGCTCAGTTTAAATCCTTTTCCGAAAAAGCCGACTGAACAAGGGGAATTTGTTTATCGGGACGGTTCGGATGGGGCGGAAAATCCTTTTGAAAAACTAAAAACCATGATGCAAAAATAATACTGGACAAGGTATTAAAAAACTGCTAGGGTAAAAAAATCAAACGAAGGAGACAGTGATGGATGAATTTGAAAAGATTCGGGCGTTTTCAGAACAAATGAGCCGCCAAACAGAAGAAGCGGTGGCCAAGGAAGAGGCCGAAGTGGCGGAAAATTATTCCCAAGAAGGTGTTGCGTTCAAAGGGAACACAAATAACCCGAATTTTTTGGAAGAATGGAATACCGAAAATAATGTCCAAGAACCCGCCAGTAAATCTTTATCCAAAACCTTTTGGTTGGTGTTTTCTTTGACAACATTGGTTTTAATTGCTTTGATTGTTGTGTTTTGGCTTTTGTTAAGAACACCGATGGAAAAAGGCGCTGTCGTGTCTATTGCACCCACCCCGAATGCGGTGAAGGTTAAACCCGAAAATCCCGGAGGGGTTGTGATTCCCGATCAAGATAAGGAAATTTATACCCGATTGACGCACGATACCGTTCCGGTGCGTGTGGAAAAGTTGGTTGAAACTCAGGAAGAAATACCTGTTTTACCCCCTGTGGCAACTGAAGAAGTGATTGATGAAGTGGAATTACCTGAGGAAATTAAAGTTATCACCGAAGTGGATGTGCCCGCACAACCCGAAGTCATACCCGTGGTCAAATCGGACGTGAAGCCTGTCCAAAAAGCACAGACGTCCACCCAAAAAGAGGGAAAGAAAACTCAAAACTCTGAAAAATGGCACGTTCAACTTTTCTCTTCTTCCGATAAAGCGAAAGTGGAAGCAACATGGAAAACAATTTCTGTGAAACATAAACAGTTGCTGTCTAATATGCCGATGGATATTGAAAAAGCGGAAATTTCAGGAAAAGGCACTTTTTATCGTTTGAAAGTGGGCGAATTTCCCAGCAAGGAACGGGCGGCGAATTTGTGCTCTAAACTGAAAAAGAAAAAGCAAGATTGTTTTCCCGTGAAATAAAGGATTTTAAATGACTTTAATTTATACCTTAACGACTTGGGTTATCCCATTGTTATTATGTATTATTTTACATGAAGTGGCCCATGGCTATGTGGCGATGAAGTTGGGGGATAAAACGGCATGGTTTATGGGGCGTTTAAGCCTGAATCCCACGCGCCATTTTGACCCGATCGGGTCGGCATTGGTGCCGGGGCTTTTGTGGCTTTCGGGATATCCTTTGTTTGGCTGGGCAAAGCCTGTGCCCGTGGATTTTTCGCGCCTGAAACACCCCAAACGTGATACGGGCTTGGTGGCTTTGGCGGGACCGATGGCGAACTTGTTGTTGGCGATTGCTTTTGTTTTGGTGGGGCGGGTGATTTTTCTGGTCTTGCCCGAGCAAGCGCACTTTACCAACTGGTTGATGTTGAATATAAAAAACGGTGTTCAATTGTCGCTGGTGTTGGCTTGTTTCAATCTGTTTCCCGTTTTGCCGATGGACGGGGGCAGAATTTTGTGGTCTATCTTGCCGCAAAAGTGGGCAAATAAGTATCAAGAGTCAGAAAAATATGGACTTTTTATTTTAATTGGAGTATTATTTATCTTGCCGGCGCTGGGCTTAGATATCGTGGGTTGGTTTATCGGCACCCTTTATCCGATGTTCTTGCGCGTGGTGTTGTTTTTTTAAAGGAGTTATAAATGATTGATATTAAACTGATTCGTGAAAATCCGGATTTGGTAAAGGCGAATATTAAGAAAAAGTTTCAAGACCAAAAGTTAGTTTTGGTGGACGAAGTGATTGATTTGGATAAAAAGAATCGTGCAGCGATTACCGAAGTGGAAGGCCTGCGCGCGCGTCGGACACAATTATCCAAACAAATCGGTGCTTTAATGGGCCAAGGCAAAAAGGATGAAGCGGAATCAGTGAAATCAGAAAGCCAAAAGATTGGCGATCAGATTTTGGCGTTAGAGGCGGAACAGGAAAAATTGCAAGCCGAAATTCGCACACGTATGATGGTGATTCCGAATATCATTGATGACTCTGTTCCTGTGGGTAAAGACGATAGCGAAAACGTTGAAATTCAACGTTATGGCGAACCGAAAGTGCCTGATTTTGAAATTCCCTATCATATTGATATGATGGAAGCCTTGGACGGTATTGATTTGGATAGCGCTCGTCGTGTGGCCGGTAATGGCTTTTATTATTTAAAAGGCGATATCGCCCGCTTACATTCGGCAGTTTTGACCTATGCCCGTGATTTTATGATTGATCGGGGCTTTACTTATTATGTGCCACCCTTTATGATTCGTTCCCAAGTGGTGGAAGGTGTGATGAGTTTTGCCGAAATGGACGCCATGATGTATAAGATTGAAGGCGAAGACCTGTTTTTAATCGGGACCTCAGAACATTCAATGATTGGTAAGTTTATTGATCAGATTTTGCCGGAGGCAGAACTGCCTTATACTTTGACAAGTTATTCGCCATGCTTCAGAAAAGAAAAGGGCGCGCATGGGTTGGAAGAACGCGGTGTCTATCGTATTCACCAATTTGAAAAGCAAGAAATGATTGTGATTTGTAAGCCCGAAGAAAGTATGCATTGGTATGATAAACTGTGGCAAAATACGGTGGATTTGTTCCGCTCTATGGATATCCCAGTGCGCACTTTGGAATGTTGCTCGGGAGATTTAGCAGATTTGAAAGTGAAATCTTGTGATGTGGAGGCTTGGTCGCCCCGTCAAAAGAAATACTTTGAAGTTGGGTCTTGCTCTACCTTGGGGGATGCGCAAGCCCGTCGTTTAAAGATTCGTGTGTCAGGTAAAGATAAAAAATACTTTGCCCATACGCTGAATAATACCGTGGTGGCGTCGCCCCGTATGTTGATTGCGCTGATGGAAAACAATTTGCAAGCCGATGGCAGCATTTTGATTCCAAAAGTGTTGCAACCTTATATGGGTGGCAAAGAGAAGTTGACGCCCAAAAAGAAATAAAACTTTGCTCCTGATAATCCCTTTTGAAAATATTTTTAAAGGGGATTATTTTTTCTTGCTAAATAAAAAAAATCTTGCTAGAGTCAAATTGTTTTCAAAGAATTGAAAACATGGGCAGGGGGAAATCTATATTGACTATAAAATACATTTTTCCAGCACTTACCCGTTGGTAAAAGGTATTTTTTCTAAAACAAAGGAGATTAAAATGAAAAAATTGTTATTATTATCATCCGTATTATGTATGTTTTCATCCGTATCATTTGGTATGGAAGTGAAACCTTATTTTGAAGCCAAAATCAGTGAAAACTTTATGAAGTCTGAGTTGAAAGATCTTGATTATTCGGAAAAATTTAAATTTCATGACCATTTTATTCAAGGGGGCTCATTAGAATTGGGTGTGAAATTGGATCAATTCAGAGTTGGTGTGGAAGGGTATTATAATGATAAGCTGGAAGATGTAATGGATGGTCTTCTTCCTGTCGAACTCCAAAGCAAAGGCGTTTTCTTAAATGCTTATTATGATATTCCATTATGTGAGAACTTAAAGAAAATAAAACCCTTTGTTGGGGCTGGTATAGGATATTCTTGGTTGTCTGAGGTGGCTAAACTTTCTACGGTGACTGAG
Source organism: Alphaproteobacteria bacterium (assembly GCA_045598925.1). Taxonomy (GTDB): domain Bacteria; phylum Pseudomonadota; class Alphaproteobacteria; order CAAHEQ01; family UBA3637; genus UBA3637. Next base: position 6,529 of record JAZRVC010000005.1, on the reverse strand, counting down.
GGTGTATTGCCAGATATGAAACTAAAAGATAAAGATGTTTCTTGGAACGTTGGTTTGGGTATCGCTTATGAATTAAATCCAAATGTTGATTTAACCTTGGGTTACAGATATGAAAATTTGGGTAAAATCAAAGGTGAAATTTTAGGTGCAAATACGGAAAACGAAGTTACAAATCATAAAGCATCTGTTGGTTTAAGATACACATTCTAACTTAAAACAAAAAGCGGAGGAAAACCTCCGCTTTTTTTATCCAAATTTTTCCCTTGACTTTTGGTTAGAACAAGAGTATAATCACGGCGTTTTTAATAACAAGAGAGGCAATATAATGGCAAATTTAAAATCTGCAAAAACTCGTGTTAAACGTAACGCAAAACGCAAAGAAATCAATTCTAAACGTTTAAATGCGACACGTACTGCTGTTAAGCAAACACGCGCTGCGATTGCTAAAGGTGATAAAGAAGCGGCACAAAAGTGTTTCCGAAAGGCTGAATCTTCTTTGGCAAAAGCCAAGAATAAGCGCACTATCAAGGGCAATACAATGTCCCGTCAAGTGTCTCGTTTGGCTAAAGCGGTGAAGGCTTTATTTGTAAAATAATAAGGCAAAACTTTAAAAAAAAAGCCTCCTGTCGGGGGCTTTTTTCTTATCTTGACTTTTGGGCTACTTCGTGGTATCTTTTGCGTATGACAAAGACAATGATTACTTTTGGAAATGTGGCGGAAAATCGTAAAGCACGATTTAACTATACGATTTTGGACACCTATGAGGCCGGCCTGATGCTGACGGGCGGTGAGGTCAAGTCTTTACGTCATGGTCATGCCACCATTGGCGAAAGTCATGTGTCGCCCGAACGCGGGGAACTTTATTTGGTAAATGCCCACATTGATGATTATTTGTCGGCATCAAAAGGCTTTGTAGAGCAAAACCCAAGCCGTCCCAGAAAACTACTTCTGCATCAAAAGGAATTGTCCAAACTGTTAAAGGAAGTGCAACAAAAAGGAAAGACGATTGTCCCGTTGGAACTTTATTTCAATAAACGCGGGATTGCCAAAGTTAAAATTGCTTTGGCGCAGGGTAAGACTTTTGCCGATAAACGCGAAACAATGAAAAAACGCGATTGGCAACGCGATAAACAACGTATTATGGCGCACTATAATTCTAAATAAAACTGATTGCCTTTTGTATAAAAATTTGATAAAATAAGCCTAACGCAATTTTAACGGAAAGGATCACCCTATGCGTCAATCAAAACTTTTATCTCGTAAACATAAAGAAAAACCCGCCGAAGCCACATTGGCCAGCCATATCTTTTTGCTGCGCGGGGGCTATGTTCGTCCTTTGGCCAACGGTATTTATTCTTTGTTGATGCCGGCCAAACGGGTGCAAAAGAAAATTGAAGCCATTATTCGTGAAGAAATGGATAAGTGTGATGGTCAGGAAGTGATGATGCCTGTGGTGTTGCCCCGTGAATTATGGGACGAATCAGGGCGTTGGAATTCCGTCAGTTCCGAATTGTTGCGCTTTAAGGATCGCGCGAATCACGATATGTTGTTGGGGATGACGCATGAAGAAGCCTGTACCGCTTTGGCCAGAACGGAAGCGACCAGTTATAAAGATTATCCTTTTATGCTTTATCAGATTCAAACAAAGTTTCGGGATGAAGCGCGTTCCCGTGGGGGATTGATTCGTGTGCGTGAATTTACCATGAAAGATGCGTACTCTTTCCATACCTGTGAGGCGGATTTAGACCAATACTATGAAGTGGTGGCCAAAGCCTATCATCGGATTTTTGCCCGCTGTGGGGTGCCCGAAGTGGTGTCTATTCAATCGGATACAGGGATGATGGGGGGCAAAATTGCCCATGAATATCAACTGATTACTGAATCAGGGGAAGATAAAATCGTGGTGTGTGATGGGTGCCATAGTTATTGGAATGATGAAGTGGCGATTGCCAAATATGAATATCCCAAGGAAGACCTGTTGCCTTTGGAAGAAATAGCGACCCCAAATACGAAAACAATTGATGAGTTGGTGAAATTGACCAAGGTGCCGGCGCAAAAAATGGCCAAAATGGTCTTTTATACCACTGAAAAAGGGCAAACAATTGCTGTGTGTATTCGCGGGGATTTGGACGTGAATGAGTGCAAACTGCAAAAAATTACCAAGTGCTTGTTTAATTTTGCCACAGACCAAGAACTGGAAAAAGTGGGTGCTGTTCCGGGCTTTGCCAGTGGTATAGGCCTGAAATGTCCCCTTTATGTGGATGAATCGGTCGCCAATGGATATAACTTTGTGTGTGGGGCGAATAAAGAGGGGTTCCATTTGAAAAACTATAATGTCAAACGGGATACGCCCAACGCTGAAATCGTGGATATTGCCACCGTTGTGGATGGGGATATTTGTCCGAAATGTGGGGCGAAAATGCACCTGACCCGCGGCATTGAAGTCGGTAATATCTTTAAACTGGGGACAAAATATACCGAATCTATGCACATGACCTATACGGATGAAGACGGTACAGAAAAAACACCGATTATGGGATGCTATGGCATCGGGGTGGGGCGTTTATTGGCCTCAGTCATTGAAGCCCGTCATGATGAATATGGCCCGATTTGGCCGCTGTCTATTGCGCCTTGGCAAGTTCAAATCAATGCTATGGGAATGGATAAAGACGGCATTAAAGATACCGCCGAAAAACTCTATGCTGATTTAACAAAGGCGGGTGTGGAGGTTCTGTATGACGATCGGAATTTGTCCGCCGGTGTTCAGTTTGCTGAGGCGGATTTAACGGGTATTCCTTTGCGTTTAATCGTGGCACCGAAGGCTTTGGCCCAAGGGATGATTGAATACAAAATCCGTGGCACGGATGAACGGGGAATGGTGCCTGTTGCTGAAGTCATTGATTTTACCAAAAAGTGGTTAGATTCTGAAATGAAGAAATATCAATAACCCTTTGATATTTCTTTAAAACATCTGTGCGCTTTTTCGTTTTTAACGGGGATATGCAACGCGCCTAAAGCGTTTAAAAATAAGATGGTGGAACCAAAGGTATTCATATGCCTTATCGCGGTGGGATGAATGGTGTTGCCCGAACGTTCCTGATAAATTTGATTCCACATTTTTAATTCATCTCTATGATACAGATGGGGTGTAAATTCCATCCAATAATCCCCTAAACTCATTGTATCCAGGTCAATAACACCTTGGATTTGATTTTGGTTCATACAGACATTTTCGGAATGTAAATCCGAATGGCAAAGGATATGGTTTTTAATCTCTAACCCTGACATTTTGAAAAGGCCGTGAATAGATTTTTGAAACAGTTGTCTTTTTAGACGAGAATTTGGAAAAATAAACTGAGCCCAGTATTCTATTTTGGGTTGAAATGTCATGGGAATAGAGGTGGGATTCACTTGGTGGAGTTGGCTCATTACATCAGATAATTTTTCAAAAAAATCAATTTTTTGAGCCTTGGATTTCGCGTGAAATTCAGCGCGCGGAATAATGTCGCCTTCAATTTTTTCATAACAGGTGCCCATCATCTTTCTGGTTGTTTGATTTGGGATACGGCAGGTTTTCACTTTCGGCACAGGAATTTGAAATTTTAATTGCTTTTGTAAAGCGGGTGTATATTGGGATTGCTCTATCCACTTGGAAATCTGGCTACCTTTAGCGGGGAGTTTTAAAATAAATTTGTGATTGAGTTCGTAATTATAGGAAACAAGCCCCCCCAACTGAGAAACGCTGAAAACAGGAGCCTCTAAGATTTGGCTGCCCAGTTCCGTGATGAGTTCTTTATTATTGGCTTCTGTTTCTGATAAAAATTCACTCATTTTAAATTTTCCAAATAGGTTTTTAATTGGACTAAATCTTCGGGAAGCGGGGCTTCAAATTCCAACTTTTGTTTCGTTCTGGGGTGAATAAAGCCCAAAAAGCCCGCGTGCAGGGCTTGACGGGGAAAGTGTTTTAAGTAGTCGGGGGCGGATTTTAAGGGCTTTCCATATAAATCATCCCCAATCAAACCATGTTGAACAGAACTCATATGCACCCGAATTTGATGCGTACGTCCTGTTTCTAAAATACATTGAATATGGCTGGCCATCATCCCCCCATAAACGCCCAGTCTTTTATAGTGGGTAATGGCGGGTTTCCCACCCGTTTTCACAATGGCCATTTTTTGACGATTACTGGGACTGCGCCCGATATTTCCCTCAATCCGACCCGATTCGTTTGTCATACCCCAAACAAAAGCCTGATAAATGCGTTCAATAGAATGGACGGAAAATTGCTCACTTAAACCTTGATGCGAAAAATCGTTTTTGGCCACCACCAACAAACCGCTGGTGTCTTTGTCAATGCGATGCACAATGCCGGGGCGTTTGACCCCACCGATACCCGACAGAGAATCCCCACAATAATAGAGCAGGGCATTGACCATTGTTCCTGTCCAGTTGCCGGCCCCAGGATGAACAACTAACCCTGAAGGTTTGTTGATAACAAGCAAATCATCGTCTTCATAATAAATATCCAAAGGGATATTTTCGGGTTCTGGGTCAGCTTCTACGGGCTCAGGGGGAATAATGGTATAAATGTCGCCTTTTAAAATTTTGGAATCAGCTTGCAAAATTCTTTCGGGATGATCTAACACCTGCACAGCGCCCGCTTCAATCAGATGAATGAATTGATTGCGGGAATAGTCGGGAAAACACCCCACCAGATATTTATCCAGTCGGCCGGTTTGATTTTCCACAGCGGGTGTTGTTAAAACTTTATCATCCATAGGGGATATTATATCATAATACCCCCGATTTGTCCAGCCTTATAACTGATAAGAAAGGCAGTTTTCGGTTGATATCGTCCCAGTCCAAGGATTATGCTTTATTTGACATTTTTCAACTGTCATTGAGCCACTTTTACCTTGTGAGATGTTGGTGACAAAAGGTCCCGCATAGGTGCAAGCGCCACAACTTAAACATAATAAAATTAAAAATAATTTTTTCATTTTTTGCTCAAAAAAAACGCTGTGATGAGCAGCGGTTGGAGCTAGTAAACTGTCAATAAGAAACAGTGCAACATATTCAGGTTTCCCCTTATTTTGTTGCCATCCAACCTTGCGGTAGGACTCTTATTAAAATAGGTTTACTAGACCTCACAACGGGAATCGCCCGTTGCAAAGCGCATTATACAATAATTTAAATATGCTGTCAAAAGAAAAAACAAAAACCCCGACCGAATTGTCGTATCGGGGTTGTAAAAGACAGTTTGGCTTATTCCGCTTTGGTGTCTTTTTGTTCGGCAATGCGCGCTTTCTTACCAAATAAAGAACGTAAGTAGTATAATTTACCACGTTTCACTTCGCCACGGCGCACGACTTTGATTTCGGCGATATTGGGGGAATAAAGTGGGAACACTCTTTCCACGCCTTCACCGAAAGAAATCTTGCGCACTGTGAAAGTAGAAGCAGCGCCATCATTATGACGGGCGATACACACACCTTCATAGGCTTGAGTGCGTGTATTTTTTTCTTCCACGATTTTGCACAACACACGCACAGTGTCGCCGGCTTTGAAATCGGGGATTTTTTTATTTAATTTGGCAATTTGTTCTGCCTTTAAGTCTTGGATAATTTTCTTGGTCATTTTCTTTCCTTTCTTAATTATCTTTGTTGACCAGATATTTTTGATACAAGTCTGGTCTTCTTGTTTTTGTTAAAAGTTCGGATTGTTCTTGTCGCCATTTTTGAATATTGGCATGGTGTCCGCTCGTCAGAACATCTGGTACTTTTCGGTCTTCCCAAACTTGAGGTTTGGTGTATTGCGGATATTCCAACAAGTGATTAGAAAAACTTTCCTCTAAAATAGAGTCAGCATTTCCCAACACCCCCGGAATCAACCGAATAGTTGCGTCTAACATAGAAATCAAAGCCGGTTCTCCGCCCGAAAGGACAAAGTCCCCTAAACTGATTTCTTTAATGTGCCATTTTTCCAAAACGCGTTCATCAATTCCTTCAAACCGACCGCAGATAAAAGTGATTTCATCTGTTTTGGCCCAATGTAAAGCCGTTTGTTGATTAAAGGTTTGCCCCCGTGGGGAAAGATAGTAGATTTCTCCTTTGGGTTGAACGGATTGGATGGCCTTATCTAAAATGTCAGGGCGCATAATCATGCCGGCACCACCCCCAAAGGGTGTGTCATCCACTGATTTGTAATGATTGTCGGAAAAATCACGGATATTGATCAGATTCAATTCCCATTTCTTTTCGGCCAACGCTTTACCAATCAACGAATACCCCAAACATCCGGGGAACATTTCAGGATAGAGTGTCAAAACATTGATTTTCATTTGACGGCTCCTTCCATACCTTCGGGGAGAATAATTTGTATTTGCTTGTTTTGAACATCCACAACGGGAAAAGTCTTTTTGGAAAATGAAAAATCCAAAATTTTATTTTCTGTTGTTTTGATTTCCAAAATATCGCCCGCACCAAAGTTTAAAACTTTTGAAACTTGACCAAAAAGTTGGTTCTCTTTC
>JAZRVC010000004.1:0-17131 GCA_045598925.1 Alphaproteobacteria bacterium | reverse complement strand
ACTATCGCACGCACAACCTAAACTACATTCGGCCCCATAACTGGTCCCGTGGACACAGGTGGCCTCTTGACACTTACCATCTTGACAATTACCGCTTTCGCATTCGCAGTTCTTTGTGCAGGTTGCATTTAACGCTTTCTTGGCATCATCCACGCAAGAATAGCCGTTCCAACTTTGACAGTCAATACAGGTTTCACATTCATGATAAGGCGTACAATAAGTATTGGCTTGCCAAAAGGTAATCGGGCAAGGCTTTCCGACATCCTTACACTGAACACATTGATAATCTTCACAGAATTGACCTTCCGGACAATGACTGTCTTCTAAACATTCAACGCAGGTATCACCACTGGCACAGTACTTATTGAGCGTTTTACAGCCCCCGCATATCCCGCAATCCATTGCGCCCGCCGGACAGCACTTGCCGTTTTTGTCTTCTACATCTCCTTTTTTGGGACAATCATTTTCTTCACCGTCGGGGTAAGATTTTTTAGAAACCCGTCTGTCTTTTCCGAAAATAAAATAAGCAGGGGCTTCATTACAGATAATTTTTAAAACTTCAGCCTCTTTGGCTTCTTCCGGCGGATAAAGATCCTTGGTTTCGGGATCCAAAGAAACTAAATCATAGTTGCCTTCTTCCACAATATCTTGACAGGTCAGATTATTGACAGTGGCAATCACAATAAAGACGTTGCCTTCATCCACTAATTGTAAGGAATCCCCGTTGGGTTGGGTCAAGGTATCCAATTGCGCCCCGGGCAAAATGTCCTTTAAACGGATGATACCGTTTCTGCGACGCACTAACTTATCCGACCGATAGTGTGTCACAATCGTGTTCATTTGCTTGACCGTGTCTTTGCGTTGATAGTATTTATATAAGTTATTGAATAAAAATAAAGAGGAAATAATCAAAATGGCAACAATGGCCAATACAGCCAACATCTCCAACAAACTACGACCAGATTCATTCTTTTTATACATAGGAACCCCCTGTTAAGAAAATTTTCTGTTCTCTTTGTAATACATTTTTTTTTGAATTGCAATACTTTTTTATAAAATCAGTTGCGTTTTTAAAAAAAATGGGATAAGTTAGGTTTATCAAACAAAGGAGCCTTTACATGAGCGAGAATTTAACCTTAAAAACACCGTTAAAACATATTGTCCCCAGAACGGCAAATCAAAGCACTTTTATTGAAGCGATGGAAAATCACGATATGGTCTTTGGCTTGGGACCCGCGGGAACGGGAAAGACCTATTTGGCGGTGGCACGGGCTGTGGCTCAAATGCAGGCCAAAAAGGTGGATAAGATTATCTTGACACGTCCGGCGGTAGAGGCCGGCGAAAGTTTGGGCTTTTTACCCGGGGACTTAAAGGAAAAAATTGATCCGTATTTGCGTCCCCTTTATGATGCACTTTATGAAATGATGCCACGGGATATTGTGGATCGGAAAATTGAAAACGGAGAAATTGAAATTGCGCCTTTGGCCTATATGCGCGGACGGACTTTATCCCATGCTGTGGTGATTTTGGATGAAGCACAAAACACCACCCCTATGCAAATGAAGATGTTTTTAACCCGCTTGGGCGAAGGTTCGCAAATGGTTATCAATGGGGATTTAAGCCAAACCGACTTGCCCCGTGGAATGGAATCAGGTCTGAAAGAAGCGACCCGTATTTTATCCAAAGTGGATGAAATTGCTTTCGTTGAATTTGATGAACATGATGTGGTGCGTCATGGCTTGGTGTCCAAAATCGTCAATGCCTATACGAAAGATAAAGAATGCAAATAGATATTCAAGTGCGTGAAGGACGCTTTTATCTGCATACCCTGTTTTTAAAACGCTTTTGTCGTCGGGTGATTGAAGCCGCTTGGCGTGGGGACAAAAACGCGGAAGTTTCTGTGGTTTTGGCAGATGATGATTTCGTGCATACTTTAAATAAACAATATCGGGGAAAGGATAAGCCCACGAACGTGTTGTCCTTTGAAAATGAAGGGTTATGCGCGGGGGATATTGTTGTGGCCTATGGCGTGTTAAAGCGTGAAGCCCAAGCAGAAAAAAAGCCTTTTCTTTCCCATTTGGCACATTTGTTGGTTCATGGAACTTTGCATTTACAGGGCTATGATCATTTAACGGACAAACAGGCCGATAAAATGGAAGCCCAAGAAATTAAAATTTTAAAAAAACTGGGCTATCAAAACCCTTATCAGGAGAATTAAATGTTTCAAAAAATTAAAGATTTATTTGATAAACATACCGAAGAAGACGAAGTCATTGAAACTATTGAAGAGATTATGGATGAACGGGAAGAGCGGGGTGATGATGTCTTGGTGGATAAGGATGAAATGCTTCTTCTTAAAAATATGTTTAAATTAAGGGATAAGCGGGCCTCGGATATGGTGTTGCCACGGGCCGAGATTTCGGCGATTTCTTTGAATGCCAAACGCGACGAAATTAAAAAGATTATCTTGCGCGATAAATACACCCGTTTGCCTGTGTATGATAAGACTTTGGATAATATCGTGGGGGTCTTACATACCAAGGATTTACTGTGCGCTTTGTTGAAAAATAAGTCTTTGGATATTGCTTCATTGATGAATCGTCATGTTATGTTTATTGCCCCCAGTATGCGGGCGTTGGATTTGCTCAGGAAAATGCAAGCCGGCGGGGTGCAAATGTCCGTTGTCGTGGATGAATTCGGGGGAACGCTGGGCTTGATTACTTTGGAAGATTTATTGGAAGAAATTGTGGGTGAAATTGAAGACGAACACGATTTGTTGGATGAAGCCCCGGAACTGAAGTATATTTCTCCAAAAGTGATTGAAGCGGACGCCCGTATTGAACTTATTCAATTAGAGAAAAAAATCGGCCACTTTTTGACCCCCGAGGATAAAGAGGCCGAAATTGATACGGTGGGGGGAATTGTCTTTCATACGGCGGGGCGGTTGCCTTGTAAAGGGGAAGTTATTACCCATCCCAGCGGGGTGCGTTTCCAAATTATGGAAGTGGATACACGGCGGATTCGTCGTGTACGGATCAGCCATTTGGACGGGCTGAAAAAGAAAGCGGGTACGCCCCGAAAAAAGACGAAGAAAACGGCTTTAATTAAAAAGAAATAATTTCTGACATATCCTGTGCTGTTTTGTGCGTGATTCCCTTGACAAAAGCGGAAGAAGTCCACAACTTTAAAGTGTTTTCTTTCAAAAATACAACCATAGGAGGAATCAATGAAAGTAAAGTCAAATAAAGTGGATATGACAACAGGGACAGATAAACTCACCCAGGAAGAAAAGGATTTGCTCAAAAAAGAAATTCGGGGTGTATGGTCTGAATTCCCAGAGGATATGAAAAAATTTATTGTGGAAACGCAAAAGCAAAAACTACAATCTTTGTATATGATTCAAGATTGGGCAAAAAATAATGGTCATGAAATTATTGTTGGCCTGATTTCACGCAAAATTCAACATAAAGAAGAGTGTTTGGCCAAAGCCCAAAAAGAATTGGAAAAATAATTTAAAAAAAGGAAAAGACAAATGACGAAAACGACTTATAATCGGCAAGATTATGCTTTGGGAAACGGTCTTTTCCTTTCAAATCGTCAAGTCGCGGTTTTAAAGGAATTGGCTGAAGGATATTCAAATAAGCAAATTGCCAATATTTTAGGGGTTGCTGAGCCCACTATTAAAATGCATATTAGTGCTCTTTTACGGGCTTTTGGCGTCCAAAACAGAGTTCAAATTTTACTCAAAGCCAAAGAAAAAGGATTTGTCTAGTAAAAAAATGACAAAGACGTCTTTTTTATGTTGACAAAATTCCTAATTATGTTAAACTGGGTCTATTAAAGACTCAGTTTTTTTTATAGGAGGATTTTATGTCTGATTTAAATTATGAAAATTTGTTAAAGTTGGTGCAAGATGGAAAGGTCGCCGAAGTTGACGCTTTGTTGAATGTTTCTAATGCGGAAATTGTACAGGCGATTGGTCCGCAAAAATATGATGAGTTGCTTGAGGCCGGCTTGATTTCCAAAAACGCCCAAATGGTGAAAATCTTATTTAAACATAGTAATTTAATCACTAAGACACCCGATGATATAAGGGAATATCTGGTGGATGGTCAGGGGAAAGTCTATGCCGGGGATGATTTTTCGGCTATGATGGATTATGTTAAACAATGGGAACGGGCGACTAGTCGTTCCAATATTCAAAAATATCAGACAAAGAATAACAAAGGCGAAACAATCAGTAAAGGTCGTGAATTGCGTCGTGAGTTGGAACAGGCCACCAAAATGGGATTTAACGATTTGGCAGATAGAATCCAACGCCGTTTAGATTTTGAACAAGGTCAGCATAATGAACGAGAAGGTTTAACCGAAGCAGGTCAAAGCCTCAATCGTTGGATGGATGAAAAGTCTTGGATTTTGGATGGGGCTGGGCGTTTGGAATACGATATGTATGGTCAAGATAATCGGGATGAAATTATCCAAGCCTTAAAAGATAAAGGAATTGTGGCTCAACCTTTGCAAGATGAAGTGGGTCAAAATCAATTCAGTAATTATCGTTTGGTTGTTCAATCAGAAGATGTGGCTAAATTACAACAACTGTTTAAAGGGGGTAATGAAAATTTAGAAACCGTTGTGGAAAAAGAAGAACCCAAAAAAGAATTTGATACTTCAAAGGACTATGCCCACTCTGATGTTGCTATGGATAATCCGGATGTGGCAGCGGGAATCGTTTCTGAAAAAGCCGAACGGGTTGAACGAAAGACTTCGGAACAAATCGCCCAAGAAGCCGAAATGATGCATAATATAATAGAAGGCGAAGGCGGATATTCCAATGTCAGTAGCAATAATACGTCCGTTGAAGAAGAAATGCCCCCGCAAACTGTGTCTGTTCAAGAATTTACGGATTTTGTGTCCCGCGATGAAATCAAAGACTTTGTTCAAAAAATTCATCAAGTGAATGCTAATGCGTCTAATCGGGATGCATCTGCCGGGGATTTGGAATTTTTCTTATCCGATAAAAATAAAGATTCGGCCATGATGTTTATGGACGCGATAGAACAAGCCCCCTATACACGCGCTTCCAGATCTTCGGATGGATCGGTTTATATTCCTGATAATGAATTTGCCGCTTTAAATGCGAATGAAGATTTTTCCAAGGCTGTGTTTGCTTTGGAATTGATGGCTTGGTCGGGAAATAAATTAGCCATCAATCGCAGTAATGAATCCGCCGAAAGGGCAAAAAAACTTTTAAAAGCCTTGGCTGATAAAGATTATGTTCAGGCTCAAATCAGTTATGCCTTCTTATTGGCGGGCGACAAAAAAGCGGATAAGGCCGAAATTGAAAAGTATGTGAAACTGGCCGAAGAAAATCAAAATACGCCTGATTACTTGAAAGACGCCGCCGAATTGAAAAAAGTAAAGGAAATTTTAAACGGGGCCGATAATGTGATTTGGCCTTATCTGATTCAATATCCCGAAGTGGAAAAAACGGTTGTTCCGCAAAAAGAGGAAGAAAAACCTCAGGTTGAACAGGAAAAAACGGTTATTCCACAAAAAGAGGAAGAAAAACCTCAGGTTGAACAGGAAAAAACGCGGGTCCCTGAAAAGGAAAGAACGCCGGTTGAAAACAAACAACCGACCCCAAAGAAAAAGCAACAAACACCGAAAACACCCGAAGAAGAGTTGGCTTTTAAGATTCCCGGATATGCGTCCAGTTGGGATGAAGATAGGCAAAACGGTCGTTTGCTTTATGATATTCGCCGTTTGTCGCCTGAAGCCCAAAAATTAGCGCGTGATATTTTAAAAAGTTATGATATTCCTTACGGGGAGGTTTTGTCTGGGGAAGATAAAGGCTTGATTTATGTCCGTTCTAAAGGGGAAGAAATGGCACGTTTGGATGCCTATTTTAAACGGGTGAAAATCCAAGAAGATGCCCAAAAGAAAGAATTGCCACTCCAACCCAAACCGGGACGTGTGGATTGGGTCAGTCCTGCTTTGGCAAATAATTGGTGCTGTCATGAAATTAAATCAGGTCGCTTGGACATGAATAAAGACACAAAGTCTTTCCATATGTATCCGACAACTTGGTATTTTAAACCCAAAAACGACCAAGAAAGAGAAGCGGTTTTGGCCTATTTAACCCAAAACGCTGAAATTGATCCGAAGGCCCTTAAAGAAGAAATGGCCATGGAAGATATGAATAAATGCTATAAAGAAGGCTTTAAGGTCTTTTCACGGATGAAAGACAGCCAAAACCCCATCAAAAAAGGAGAACGGGTCATTGCGATTTCCGATCCGAAGGCTGTGAAAAAATTGATGACATTGTGGGAACATACGACTAAGGCGCCCGAAATCGCAAATCCGCCGAAAGGGATGTTGCCTGATGCCAATGTTTTGGATTGGGAAACAGGTAAGCCCGTTGAAAAAACGCTTGATCCGAAAGAACAATCTGTTCCTCAAGGACAACCAAGTCCTGAGGCTCCTGTGGCGACGGGTCATAAGAAAGAAGGCAGCAGTAAAGTGTTGGATTCTTTGGCCGAAGCAACCAAGCATTTTATGGATAGCACTTTTGGGGGCAAGTTTGCCACACCTGAAGACTTTGGGCAAGAAATGCTGTATCAAATTTGTGCGTTCCCGTTGGAATGGTTGGACGCTTATTTACAAAAAGTGGGTTTGGATAAGGGCGACAAAGGCGGTAAAGGAAATGCCCCGAAAACGCAGGCGCCTTCTATTGACCAAACCAAGGCGATTCAGGCCATGTTGAAAAAGATGGTGGATAAGGATATTGCTGATGATACGGGTATTTTCCAAGAGTTGGTGGATCAAGGTTTGGTGGGTGCGAAAGCCTCGGGGCTTGATCACAAAACACGCGTGGAAAATTTGAAAAAGTATCTCAATGATCCAGCCAATGCTGAGTTAAAGAAAAAATTAAAAAATAATTTTGCCGCAGTGGCCCGTGAAAACCCCGACTTATTCCGTGCTATGTATCCTGCGGATTATAAAGGACCTTATACACCTGATGTGATGTTGGAACATTTGGCCTCTTGGCAAATGGGTAAGGAAGAAACTCAAATGCATGGAGCAGAAGGGCGGGGTGTGCCGCAACCTGAACTGTCGGATGAGGCAAAATTGATTGCTGAATTAGGTCGTCAATTACAAGATTTGAAAAAAGAACTTTCCTCTTTACATCAACAGTTGGATCAATTGAGTGCGGAAAATGCTGAACTCAATAAAAAAGTGGATAGTTTAATGGCAGAAAGAGATGCTTATAAAGCCGAAAATGACGCTATGAAGCAAATGTTGCAAGACTTGAAAAACGGGAAGATGAAACCTGAGGCGATTCAATTGCCCGGGGAAGAAAAAGCCCAACCTACACCTGAAGAAAAGCCTGCTGCCGTCATTGAAAATAACGAAAAAACTGATGGTAAAAAGTTGGTGGATGAGATGGTGAAAAAAGTGGAAAAAGCCCCTTTACAATTAGGATGGAACGGGGAAACCACAAAAACCAATGAAAAGCCGGATGAAGCAAAGGCGCAAGTCTCACCGACACCAAAGGCGGAAAAAGTGAATGTTGTGCCCGAAAAACCGACAAAGGTTGAATCGGATAAACCAAAGACAGATGTGATTCGTGATTTGGATACTTTGGCCAAAGGCGGCTTGAATGATAAAGAAGTTCTGGCCCGTTTGGATGAGGTGAAAACAAATGATACTGAGTATCAGGCTTTGGTAGATTTAATGAAGGAATGGTATCAAACGCCGGCCGATAAACGCAAAGGGACTTTGAACGATCTGATTACCAGTCAGACGGATGCGAAAAACGCCAAAAACGCGAACGAAGTTGTTGATGACGGCTATGATGAAACGACGGGTATATATACCAAAGTGGTTGAATTGCACGATTCTGTACAAACAGAAACGAAGTTAGCGCAAGACAAAGTTGAATTGACCAAGGAACAAGAAGCCTTAAAAAATCAATATCGTGATGTTTTTGAAAAATTAGAAGTCAAAACAACGACAACCAGTACGGGTAAGACAAAAGAAGAAATTGTTGATAAAGAGTCTCAAGAAAAAATTACACTGAAAGAGTTAAATGAAAAACGCGGTGTGAAAAAAGATAAAAATTTAACTGTTGCGAATCTGAAACAAATTTTGAAATCCTTGTCTGCCGAAGGGAATAATAAGACAAACTCGGCCTTGAAAAACAAAGCGATGAATCGTATGAATCAAGGCAAGGCATAAAGGATAAAAGGGGGAGGAAATGTTCTTTTGGATTTTATCATCACTTTGGACGGCGGGGTTTTGTGCGCTGATCTATTTGATGGGCCAAAGTACAGGGAATTGGAATTTATCCGATGTGTCGCAATTTAATCAACTGAAATGGATAGTGCCGGTTTGGGCATTAGGGGAGGTATACGTGTTCCACTTATTTAAAAAAAGAAAATCAGAACAAATTGTTCAACAGGCGGTGTCTGATCATCCCTTTGTGCCTGTGAAAGGCTTTGTGCCAAACGCCATGCCTTCGCAAGGCAAAAGTATGTTGTATATTCCTAAGCCCGCGCTATCCAACCCTGGGGTGCAAACGCAACCGACTGTGTCGGCAGCGCAATCTGTGCCGTCAAATCCGGGGTTAGCGCTTGAAAAACAAGCGGTTGAGATGATTACCAAAATGGCCGAAGAAAAAGGTTTAACCCCTTTCCCGCACGTGTTGTTGCAAAACATTATGATCCCTTTGACCGTTTCCGAAGATGTCAAGGCTTTGTTGATGGTCTTTTTAAGTCAATCAGGCACCTGGAAAGTGGAAGCGAAAGAGGCTATTTCGGACACAATTTGGACGAATCAGACGACTTCTTTACCGCTGTTGAAAAAGCCGTTGGAAGCCAAACGTATTTTATCCGAAATGGAACCGGATGCGGAAGTGATTCCTGTCTTGGTTGTGTTGGATGGGGATATTGAACAAGAACAACAGGTTCAAGAAATGCTCAATAAATCTGCTATTCGTTTGGTCAGGCTCAACGCCAAAGAAAACAGTACCTTGTTGACGGTTTCTCAGTTGTTAGATCAAGAATTTGAATTTTTGAAAAATCAAACAGAATCAGGAGAGGAAAATGCCTAAACTTTCATTAAAAAATCCCGCGACTTTGATTTCAACGGTTTTTGGGGTGGGACTTATTAAAAAAGCCCCGGGGACCTGGGGATCATTGGTGGGGGGTATTCTGTCGGCCTTGTTGGTTGATTTTCCTTTGCTCCGTTGGATGTTATTTTTTGTGGCTTTGGGGCTGGGTGTGCAAGCGGTGGCCCAAATGATTCAAGGACAAAAGGACAAAGACCCGGGCTATATTGTCGTGGATGAATTGGCGGCCCAAATGCTGATTTTTGCCTGTATGCCGTCTGTTTTACTCAATCCGATTGTTTTTATTTTTGGCTTTGCTTTTTTCAGATTATTTGATATACTGAAACCATGGCCGGCCAACTATTATGATCAAAAAGTTCATAATGCGTTCGGAATAATGATGGATGACATTGTCGCCGCCGTTTATTCTGTAATGGCTTTATATATAATGATAATACTCAGTTTTTAATGAAAGGATTAAAAATGACAAATGAACACTTTAAACACGTTTTAGAATTATATGCGGATGCAAAAGGATATCAACTTTCCCCTTTTGCTGATAAAATCATCAATCGTTGCTTAAATGCGTGCAATGGATGTTGTCCCTGTGATGTTTCCCGTGGTTTTTGTCCCTGTGGTGAACATCAACACGAAATTGAAGAAATGGGTCATTGCCATTGCAATTTGTTTGTGAAAAAAGCCTAATCTTTTTGACAAAGTACATAAAAATTATCCCCATCCATGTTGTTTTCTAATGCTTCATTGGTGATGGGGTATTTTTCTTTAATAGAGTCTAAGTAAAGGGTCCCTTCTTCAAAATGAACCCAGATTTTTGAGTGGGGCGCTTGCTTTAAAATTTCGGCTTGTTGTGTTCGGATTGTGTGTAAATCCGCCAAGTGTGCCCCTTGTCTTTCACAAAAAAGGTGGGCGCTGGAGGTATTATAGCCCTCTGTATCCGAAAAAAGCCATTTTGTGTTTGTGTGGGGGCGACAAATCCCTGTGTGATTTTGCACTTGATAACGGAACGGATAACAGTATTCTTCGGGGGCACAATCTGTATTTGTTTGACAGAAAGGGAGTTTATCTTGTTGAGTCGGAATACATTTTTCTTGGTGCCAAAAGCCTTGACAGGTCAGGCAAATCTCGGGATTTTGAATTTTCCGCACGGGTGGACATTTGTGGGATTTTTCGGATAACCTAAATTCAGTCAGATACCTTTTGCCTAAACACACATTTTCTTTTGAATGATGAAGACGAACAGGTTGTTGGGTGGCACAAGGATAACAATGCCCCAAAATATCCTTCAGCGGGGCTTCTTTCGGACAGTTTTTGTTTTGTATGGATAAGGGGAGAGTTATTTCGTCTTTATGGGTTGAACACGTCCACAGCCCCAGCGAATCATATTCTGTATATTGGGTAAAACGATTGGCACAAAGGCTGCAATTTTCGGGTAGCCCCACCAAAAAATCGGCCTCTTCTTGACAGGTATAGCATTTCCCTTGGCTGTAAAACAAACACTTCCCTTTTTGGATGACCCATAAATACCCCACCCCCAGTAGAGATAAAAAGCCAAAAAGGAAAATAATCTTTTTTTTCATGCTTTTTTGTTTTTACGAATCAGATTCATCCCGATATCAATCATTTTTTGACGCAGTTCGTTATCTTGAATCCCATCTACTTTCTTCATTAAATCGGCCAACTCTTCTTCATCCAAGGGCCATTCGGGTTCGTGGGTCAAAGTGGGGTTGAGTTTGACGCCCCCTTGTTCAATTTTAATTTGTTTTACGGCGGGATAACCAAAATAGGTGTTGATGCGTTCAATGACATGACTTTTTTGATGTTCAAAGAGCAGTGCAAACGCGCCGCCTGCCGTGCGAATTTTTAAAGTCCCGTCTGTGCGTTGGTTCATCGGGAAAGAAAGGGAAACAGGTTTGATACCATAGGCCAATTCTTCGCCCAAAATTTCGGTCCAATGGCTGAGTAATTCCACCTGCGTAAAGCCATGCTTTCCCAAAATCGGACGCGTGAGTTTTTGGACTTCTTTAGAAAGGTTATTGAGGCCTTCATAATTTCGTGAGCGGGGCGCTTGCTTTAATTCTTCTTCATCACATTTTTCGGTCATTTTGATAGCGCTCCAAAAAGTCGGCATAGAATTTGTCAAAACGATTTTCTTCAATACTTTGGCGAATTTGCTTCATGAAGTTTTCATAAAAATGGATGTTGTGCCATGTTAAAAGCATACTGCCCAAAATTTCCCCCGAACGGAACAGGTGGTGCAGATACCCCCGTGTATAGTTGCGGCACGCGGGGCAGGTGCATTCGCTGTCCAAAGGACTTAAATCATCCATATGACAAGCATTTCGGATATTTAACACCCCATGGCTGGTAAAGGCTTGTCCTGTACGCCCAGAACGGGAAGGCATCACGCAATCAAACATATCCACGCCACGGGCGACAGCGCCAATGATATCACTGGGGCGTCCGACCCCCATCAGATAGTGGGGTTTGTCTTCGGGAAGTTGAGGGGCGGTATAGTCCAACACTTGGAACATTTCTTCTTGGGTTTCGCCGACCGCCAATCCCCCAATGGCATACCCGTCAAAGCCGATTTTTTTAAGGGCTTCCACGGAAGCGAGCCTTAAATCTTGATAGGTGCCGCCTTGGACAATACCAAACAGCCCATACCCTTTTCTATCTTGAAAGGCTTGCTTGGAGCGTTTGGCCCACCGCATAGAGCGTTCCATAGATGCTTTCACTTTTTGATGTGTGGCGGGCAGTTTAATACATTCATCAAAGGCCATGGTAATGTCAGCATCTAACAGATGTTGAATTTCCATAGAGCGTTCGGGGGATAAAAAGAACTTTTCGCCCGAAATATGGGAATGAAAGGCCACCCCGTCTTCGGTGATTTTCCTTAAGCCAGACAGGCTCATCACTTGAAAGCCACCGCTATCCGTTAAAATGGGTTTGTCCCAATTCATAAATTTGTGTAATCCCCCAAAGTGAGCGACCCGTTCGGCCCCGGGGCGCAACATCAGATGATAGGTGTTGCCCAGCAAAATTTCGGCGCCTGTTTCGGCGACACTTTCCACCGTCATGGCTTTCACCGTTCCCACTGTACCAACGGGCATAAAAGCGGGGGTATTGATGCATCCGTGGGCGGTGGTTAAAACACCCCGACGGGCTTTGTTTTGCTTGGATAAAATTTGATATTTTAACATAGTTTTATTTTATCTTTTTTTACCTTTAAAGTCAATATTTTAATTCTGTCCCCGCTTTGTGATTGATTTTTTTTGTGGTTTCTTGTAAAATAGTTAAATCAACAAAGGAAACAGAAATGCAACAAAATCCGAAACAAATCAAATCCGAAGAAAAAAATATGATGGTGGCAATGATTCTGATTATTGCTGTTTTAATGCTTTTTCAATGGATGCGTCCGTCTCAACCCGTTCAACAAATAGCACAGGAATCTGCGGTTGCCGAACAGGAAAAAGTTCCCGAGGCAACAGCCCCCGTTTTACCCGAAGTTTCTGTATCAAAGACAGAAAAACTTTTTGCTGTTGAAAATCAATTTGTCAAAGGAAATATTTATGGGGATGGCACAGGTTCTAATCATTTGATTCTGACACAATATAAAGAAATCTTGGATAAAGATAGCCCTGATGTGCAATTATTATCAGATCAATACAATTTTGATGTGGAGTGGGCGGTTCAAGGGAAAACACTGCCTTTGACTTTGCAATCCGGTAAAATTTTAACCCCTGACACACCGTTGGTCTTTGGGGCGAAAAGCCGAGATTTAAAATTCACCCGTACGGTTAGTTTGGATGATCATTATATGCTGACCTTTCGGGATGAAATCCAAAATACCTCAAGCCAAAATATGACGGCTTCTTTAACGGGAAAAGTGGCGCGTTTAAAAGACACTATCCAAAAAACACGTTCTGTGGTGCATACAGGATTTGTGGCCTTGGTAAACAGTAAATTGCAAGAAAATGATTATACAAAAGCGGATAAAGAGCCCGTTATCTATCAAACAAAAAATACTTGGACAGGGCTGACAGATAAGTATTGGCAAACGATTTTAATTCCCGATGCCAATGAATCTGTGGAATTAAAAAATGCCTTTGAAAATAATCATTATGTGGCTTCGTTTAGCCAGAATAATATCTCAGTGCTGGCGGGGCAAACGTTGGTGCGCACAACGCGTGTGTTTGCGGGGGCCAAAGATTTGAATCTGATCAATGATTATATGGGGCTATACGAAATTCCCAAGTTTGATTTAACCATAGATTTTGGATGGTTCTACTTTTTAACAAAACCTTTCCTTTATTTCTTACAGTGGCTTTATGCTTTGGTTGGAAATATGGGTGTGGCGATTTTGGTATTTGCGACTTTATTGCGCTTGGCATTATTGCCGATTGCCACTAAATCCTATGTGTCTATGGCACAAATGAAAAAGTTGCAACCAAAACTCAAGGATTTACAAGAACGTTATAAAGACGACAAAATGCGTATGCAACAAGAATTGATGGCGCTTTATAGACGTGAAAAAGTGAATCCGGCAGGGGGATGTTTGCCCATGCTGATTCAGATTCCTGTATTTTTTGCGTTGTATAAAGTATTGTCTGTTTCTTTGAAAATGCGTCAAGCGCCTTTCTTTGGATGGATGCAGGATTTATCTATGCCGGATACCAGTTCGGTCTTTACCTTATTCGGGTTGTGTCCTTGGCCGATTCCCAGTTTTTTGAATTTAGGTATTATGCCGATTTTAATGGGGCTGACAATGTTTATTCAACAAAAAATGTCGCCACAACCGGCTGGGGCGGATAAAACTCAAATGAATATGTTTAAATGGATGCCTTTGATTTTTACCTTTATGATGGGACAATTTGCGGTGGGGCTGATTTTGTATTGGACGTGGAGTAATATCCTGTCTATCGCACAACAACGCTATATTATGAAAAAGGTGAAATAATGGCTTTTCAAGAACGTGGAAAACAATTGTTTGCGCAGGGGGTTAGTTTTGCCCGCGGGGTCAGAACAGTGGAAGATTTACCCACCTTGCACTTACCCGAAATTGCTTTTTCGGGGCGTTCTAATGTGGGAAAGTCCAGTCTTATCAATGCGTTGACCGGTAAAGAAATTGCACGGGCCAGTAATACCCCCGGGCGCACGCAAGAACTGAACTTCTTTAATGTGGGGGAAAAGTTCTTTTTGGTGGATTTACCGGGCTATGGGTATGCCAGTGCGCCAAGGAAAACAGTGCAAACTTGGACACAATTGATTCACGCCTATTTGCGTGGTCGCCAACAATTAAAGCGTGTCTTTTTATTGGTGGATGCGCGTCATGGCCTGAAACAAGTGGATTTAAACATTATGAAGATGTTGGATACGTCGGCGGTAAGCTATCAAATCATTTTGACGAAAGCCGACAAAGTTAAAAAAAGTGAATTGGATGAGGTTTTCCAAAAAACGATGAGCGAGGGTAAAAAACACGTGGCCTGTTATCCTGAAATGATTTTGACCAGCAGTGAAAATGGTCAAGGGATTGCGGACGTTCGTGGCGAAGTCTATAAAGTATTAGAGGGGGTTTAAATGTATCAGTCGGGGGATACCATTTATGCTTTGGCCAGTGGCTTAGGGGTGGCGGGTGTCGCTGTGATTCGCCTATCGGGACCCAAAGCCAAAAAAGCCCTGCAAACCCTGTCTAAACTTAAAAAAGTTGAGCCTAATCGCGTGTATTTTACCGCCCTTAAAGATGGGAAAGTTGTGTTGGATAAATCTTTGGTTTTGTATTTCAAAGCCCCGCACAGTTTTACGGGGGAAGATGTGGTGGAATTGCAAGTCCATGGGGGCAGGGGTGTGATTACCTCTATTATGAATGCCCTTGAAAAAATAGAAGGCTTGCGTCCCGCTGAACGGGGAGAATATTCCCGTCGGGCTGTTATCAATGGTAAAATGGATTTAACCGAAGCCGAAGGCCTGTTGGACTTGGTGCACGCCGAAACCGAACAACAAAGGCGTCAGGCTTTGGCACAAATGGATGGGAATTTAGGGGCGCTTTACGAATCTTGGCGGAAAAAATTGATTCATCATTTGGCGTATGCGGAAGCCTTTATTGATTTTCCGGAAGAAGAAATTCCCCCCGAAAAAGAAAAGCAAATTGATGGAGATATTCGTGCTTTAATAACGGAAATGGAACAGCACTTGGATGATGAACATCGGGGTGAACGCTTACGGGAAGGCTTTCAAATTGCGATTGTCGGTGTGCCCAATGTGGGAAAGTCCTCGCTTATCAATGCTCTTGCTAAAAAAGAAGTCGCGATTGTGTCGCAAATTGCGGGCACCACACGGGATATTGTGGAAGCGCACTTGGATGTGGCGGGGTTCCCCGTGATTTTGGCGGATACGGCCGGATTGCGTGAAAAAGCCGAAATGATTGAGGCTGAAGGGATTCGTCGGGCGGTCAAAAAAGCCCAAGATGCAGATTTGGTTTTGTTTGTGCAAGACGCAAAAGATTATCCCAAAACGCAAACGCTTCCCAAAGAATTAAAAGGGAAAAAAGTTTTAACTTTGTGGAATAAAATTGATACCCGTTCCCTTAAGGAAAACAAAACAGACTTCTTTATTTCCGCCAAGACGGGTAAAGGGATTCAAAAACTTTGGGATGAAATAAAGGATATTTTGGTTGATTCTTTTTCGGGGGGTCCCGCTTTAACGCGTCCCCGTTATCGGACGGCTATTACTGAGTGTGTGAAACACTTAAAGTCCGCCTTACAAGTTCCTGAATTAGAATTAAAAACAGAAGATTTACGTTTGTCGGCCAGAGCCTTAGGTCGTATCACTGGTCGCATAGAAGTGGATGAACTTTTGGATGTCATTTTTAAAGATTTTTGTATAGGAAAGTGAGGGAATATGAAAAATTTTGGAATGTTTTTAGCGTTGATTTTAAGTTTGCCTGTGGCGGCGGAAGAAGTTATTTGCCCCGAAGATAAACCATTATCATACAAAGGAACTTGTTATGCTTGTGATTATATGGAAAATTACAAAATACGATTTTCTAATGAAAAGGAATGTTTAAAATGTTCAAACAGAATATGGACGGGGTATAAATGCCGTTGGAATGTGTCGCCGGATCCAAAAAAACCATTAGTGAATGATGAAATGTTTCTAGAAAATAGCATGTTCGCATTATTTTGCTCTTGTCCTAACAATAACAGGGAGACTACGGATTGCTGTCAAAATTATAATTTTTATAGTTGTGAGGAAAAACGCGTAATATATACGACACAATCAAATTGCGCTCTTTGTCCGAACCGTTTTTGGGAGGCGGGGCGCTGTATAACAAAAAATATCCTGATGCACGCCCCACACCTAGAACTAGAGTATTTAAATGAAAAGGAACGGGAAAAATGTAAAAACGAAAAAAAGGATGATTGTGACCTCAGATTTTTCATGATATTGAATGATGGGAATGATAGAGAGTTTTATGAGTGTAATACACCAAAAGCCGTGTTTTCATCAAAATCCAATTGCGATTTATGTCCCAATCGTGAATATAAAGATCATTATTGCCTATTAAAGGAAACAGGAAAATAAAATGAAAAAACTTTTTTGTCATTCCCCGACGAACGATTATTTTCCCCGGCTTTGTCATTCCTTGACGAACGAAGTGAGGAAATAAGGAATCTCATGAAAACAATGTATCTTTATTTTATGTCAAATAAAAAAGATGGTGTCCTGTATACGGGAATTACTAATAATTTATCCCGTCGAGTTTATGAACATAAAAATAAATTATTAAAGGGATTTACATCTAAATATAATTTGACTAAATTGGTATATGTTGAGAAAATAGAGGGTGAAGTTCAGGCGATAGAGCGTGAAAAACATTTCAAAAAGTCATATAGGAGAGAAAAGGTCAAACTGATTAACAAAAGTAATCCTGAATGGTTGGATTTATCAGGAGATATTATGTAATAGATTCCTTATTTCGCAAGTCAAACTTGCTCAAGGAAT
>JAZRVC010000003.1:0-4624 GCA_045598925.1 Alphaproteobacteria bacterium | reverse complement strand
AAAATATGTGTGGCAATACTTTGGGTGGTCTAATCAATTCTTAGCTTCGGTTATGCTTTGGACAGGTGCGATTTACCTGCGTAAAACAGGACGGAATTATTGGATTGCTTTAATACCGGCGATTTTTATTACCACTGTCGTCACGACTTGTTTCTTCTATGCAAAATATGCTTTAAATTTAAACATAGAAGTTGCCCGTTGGATTGGGTGGGGTGCGACTGTGGCCTTTGTATGCTTGTTCTTTATAAAAATTAAAGGTCGCCAAAAGGAAGGATTACGTTTGCGTCGTCTGTTCCATTTCCCGTCCTTTACAGATAAAGAATAACCAAAAAATTTTAGAAAGGATATGCCATGGCAGTCAAGTGGGGTTCAAGATTAGGCTTTATTTTGGCAACTGCGGGCTCGGCTATCGGATTGGGCAACATTTGGCGTTTCCCTTATTTGTATGCGCAATATGGCGGGGCATTCCTTTATATTTATCTGTTATGTGTGGTGGGCATTGCCGATATTATTTTGATGTCAAAACTGGGCTTTGGGCGTTTTGCACGAACAGATATATTAAGATGTTTTACCAAAAACGCCACTCAATCGGATAAAAAAACATCAAAACTATGGATGATTTCAGTGGCGGGGGGGACTGGGGGGACTTTATTCAATTCATTTTTTATTACAGCCATCTATGTGGTTGTTTTTGGTTGGACACTTTACTATGCCTGTTTGGCTATCTATAACCTTTTTACGTCAGGTTCTCAAGAATTAGATACCGATTGTTTTAATCATTTAACCGGTTCATTTGGACAACAATTGTTTTGGAGTGCATGCTGTGTTGTCATTAGTTGCGCTATCCTGATGCGCGGGGTGAAAAAGGGGATAGAACGCTTTTGTTCCATTTTGGTGCCGGTATTGTTTTGTATATTGATCGGATTAGTCGTGTGGCTTATCTTTACAACAGATTTACAAAAATTCGGTCATTTCCTGTTTCATCCCGATTGGGCTAAAGTGGGTTTTTCGCCCTCAGGTTTTGAGATACGCGTTTTCGGGGATGCGATTTTGGCGGCCTTAGGACAATCCCTCTATTCACTGTCTATGGGATTTGGAACTATCTATACCTATGGTGCCTATTTGGATAAAAAAGTGGATATTGTCAGAAGCGTGAAATATATTGCCGTGATGGATACACTGGTGGCCTTTTTATCGGGGTTCATTGTTGTGGGTGCCTTTATTAAAGCGGATATCCCCTTTGTTCAAGGACCAACCCTGACCTTTATCAGTATGCCGATGATTTTTAATGGGATGCAGGGGGGCGTTTATTTAGCCGCCGGCTTTTTCATTTTGTTGTTCTTGGCGGCTCTAACATCCATTGTCTCTATGTATGAACCGTTGATAAATTTGCTTATCAATGAAAAAAAATACTCACGAATTAAGGCCACTTTTTTGGTGGAATTTACTAATCTTGCCGTTGCCAGTGTGTTGCTGCTTTCATTTTGTAAAGTGGTGGATATCACCCTGTTTGGGGACAATCTGTTTGATTTCTTTGATAAACTGACGGGCAGGTATTTGGTGCCTTTTGTGATTGCTGTGTACAGTTTGTTTATCGGGTGGAAGGTCTTCCCAAGTGTTTGGCAAGAACTGCATGAAGGACACCCAAAAACGATGTCCACCTTTTTTAAACGGTATTTACAGATTATTTTAAGGTTCGTCCTGCCTTTAATCGTTATATTCTTGTTCTTAAGCGTGATTGTTTAATTTATTTTGAAACTGTATCCCGGTTATAAGATACCGGTCCAATCTTTCATATTCCCTTTATGGAAAATATATGGATCCAAAGGAATCACTTCTGTCCCGCCGTCTTTGGCAACGCGGGTTTTAAATGTTTTCCCCTGATAATTAAAGGTTTCGCCCACTTGACCGTTATATTCACCTTTGACCGCTAAAACCGTGATAACCCCCGCATATTTACCTTGATCTTTGACGTCCCATAACATCATATAAGGGCAAACAAAATCAAATGCATTATCGCTTTCATTGAGGGGCATAAAGCCTCGCATTTCATGGGGTAGGCCCAGTCCGGTCAATTTAATGTCCGAATGTGCGTATTTTAAAACTTGACCCGCTGCCGCCATTGCTACCGTTGTCGGGGCGATAATGACATCTACATTATTTTCGGCGACAAAAGCATTGGCCTGTGTGGATGATTCGGCGGGTCTGTCATTTCCATATTTAATTTCTACTTTAGGATTTACTTTCCCGACATACATCGGTTTCTTTAATTCTTCCTGAATCCAGTGAATCCAATTGTTTTGAACGGGTGTATCTACACCGTTGGATAAAACGCCAAATTTAAGTTCTTTTCCCGTATAATTCTTTAAAGTTTTAACCGTGGCTTTTTCCAAATTCCCATCGGTGGGGTAATCTATTTTATTGGCAATCAAAACGGCCGATTGGACTAAAGCCGAACCGATAGCCTGCGGATCACAATCACCCGATTGTGCGACTCTATACTCTGGAGACACAACATTATCCACAGAAATGATTTTAATGCCTGCCGCATTGGCGCGTTTAAAAACTTCATCATACCCAATATCACTGACCGTTGAAATAGTAATAGATGCGACTTTTTGGGTTATTAAAGTATCCAGTAATTCAATTTGGGCCGCCACAGTTGCATCCGCGGGACTTTTAGAGACGGGTTTTCCGCCCAAATCAAGCACGGCTTCTTTAAAGCCTTCATACATCAAATCGCCAAAAGCAGTACCGGTACATTGAAAGACTAATACATTGGCACCCTGTAGGTTTTCTTGCTTACAGCCAACCAAAACTCCTATTCCCAATAAGGAAAGACATATAAGACCGAGTGCTTTCAATTTCATCTGATAACTCCTTTTTATATTGTTTATATCCTACATAATTATTCTATAAAAAGCAATCTTTGAAAGACTTTTTATAAAAAATAGAGGTTTTATATCGCTTCTTAAAATCAGAAGTCTATCCGCAGATTAAAGCCGTATCCCAAATGCATCCCATGGGTGAATGTCGGCTGTGAACTAAATGAAAAAGGTGAGTTTTTTATCGTTTCTGATCCCCATATTAAATCACTAATCTCGGTAATGGGGTCCATTAGGAATAAAGCCGTCTTGCCCAATGTTGCCGAGCCGTATAGTTCTCCATTATTTTCCAAGATGTTGCGTTTGGACATATAGAACCATTCCCCGACTAAAGACCCAACCACAGGGGTTACAATTAAATCTTGGATTGAGGGACGTTCGGCAAATGCTTCTATCCCATATTCCCAAAAGAAAGTAGATAAAACGGTGGAATATAGAAAAGACCCGGTCGCACTGACACCCGCAGATCTGGCCCCCATATAATAAATAGCCCCTGCATACGGATGTGTCACATAGTTTAAAAAGATATCATCCTTATCCCAAACAGGGCGATGGGACACATTTTCCCACCATTTTTTTGTGGGATGTTTGGTGTCTTCATCATCCCAGTGTGTAAAACTAGAGGGCATTAAATAGAGCAAGCCCATTGTCGCGATGCCCATACCGACCAGCGTGGCGCTGTTGCGCTTCAGTTGCTCTGGGTTATATTGACTTTCTTCTGTTGTATAGGGGACATCATAGACAGTCAAGCGCGGGACAATAGTTGGGTCAGCGCGACCGGTTGCAACAAACAAGACAATAAATAAAAAGCAAAAATACTTCAACACAAAATACTCCACGAATTGAAATACACTATATCATTTTATGCTTTTTTTCAAGTGGATTTTTTGAGGGTATAGACACCTTTTATGAAAATATAGGTGTTCTTATGACGTCTTGTTGGACATAGGAGTTTTTATATAATCTGTGAAACCCAAGATTCCTTACAGAACATGAATCCAATCTTTTAAATTCCCTTTGTGAAAGACATACGGATCCAAAGTAATGACCTCTGACCCGCCGTCTTTGGCTGTACGGGTTTTAAAGTTCTTACCTTTATAGGAAAAGGTACTCCCCACTTGACCGTCATATTCACCTTTAACGGCCAACATCGTGGCGACACCCGCATACATACCTTGATCTTTAACATTCCAAAGCATCATATAAGGACAGACAAAATCAAACGCTTTGTCCTCGTCATTCATGGGCATAAAGCCTTGCATTTCATGGGGTAAGCCCAACCCCGTCAATTTAATGTCCGAATGGGATGTCTTTAGGACCTGACCCGCCGATGCCATCGCTACCGTCGTGGGCGCAATAATCACATCCACATTGTTTTCGGCCACAAAGGCATTGGCTTGCATGGATTCTTCTGCCGGTTGATCATTCCCATATTTAATTTCCACATGAGAATTGACTTTACCCGCATAGATTTTTTTCTCTAATTCTTTTTGAATACAGCGGATCCAATTATTTTGAACGGGCGTATCCACACCGTTGGATAAAATACCAAATCTCAATTCTTTCCCTTTGTAATTTTTCAAAAACTCATTGGATGCTTTTTCCAAATTCCCATCGGTGGGGTAATCTATTTTATTGGCAATCAAAACCGCCGCTTGGACCAAAGAAGAGCCGATAGCCTGCGGATCACAATCACCAATATGCGTCACGCGGTATTTCGGCGAAACGATATTATCAAC
>JAZRVC010000002.1:0-26283 GCA_045598925.1 Alphaproteobacteria bacterium | reverse complement strand
CTTATTTACCCTACGGGATTTCAGGATTAGGGATCGTCTTGTTGCTTTTATTTTTGATTTTAGTGGGTGTTCTGACAACGAATGTGATGGGTCGTTGGTTGATTGGGATGGGGCGCAGAATTTTGGAAAAAGTCCCCGTTGTGTCTGGTATCTATGGGGCTTTAAAAAAAGTCTTTGAAACTTTGATGGGAAAGGGCGGAACTCAAGCCTTTCGTCAAGCTGTATTGATTCAATATCCATCTAAAGGGTTATGGACAATTGCTTTTTTAACAGCCCCTCTTTATCGGGGATTTAAAAAGAAATTACCGGGGGATTATGTCACAGTTTATGTTCCCACCACGCCCAACCCCACTTCGGGCTTTATGATTTTTGTAAAGAAAAAGGATATTAAAGAATTGGATATTCCTGTGGAAGAAGCCTTTAAACTTGTTCTTTCAATGGGGATTTTAAATCCAACAAAAAAGTCTTAAGTTTTTCCACATCTCGGCTAAGCAGAGCTTTTTTGTAAACGGATGCATAGGGTTGTCCACGATAGAGTCCTATCATGTGGGGAATAATACGGGTAATTTGTCTGTGATTTTTTTCCATATAGGGAATCATTATTTGTAAAATTTCTTCCCGTGTTAAAATGGGGTGAGGGTCGTTATAAAACATCTCATCTACCATTCTTAATTCATAAGGGTTACCATAAGCCCATCGCCCAATCATAACCCCATCCACATGTTTTAGGTGTTCTTGAGCTTCATACAGGGCTAACACATTTCCATTGATGGAAATTTTCATGTCCGGAAAGCATTTTTTGAGTTTATAAACCAGTTCATAATTAAGGGGCAGACGCAACCTGTTTTCTTTTGGACGCCAGTTGAGTTTGGCTTTTCGGGCATGCACAATGAGATGAGAACATCCCGCTTTTTGCACCAAATCCGCTAAATGAAATAATTCATCAAATCCATCCCCTGGCACATCCGATAGGCTGATTCTTGTTTTAACGGAAACGGGTAAAGGGTTGGCGGCTTTCATTTCAGCAACGCAATCGGCAATTAAATCAGGGCTCTTCATTAAAATTGCCCCGAATTTTCCCGATTGAACACGGGAACTGGGACAGCCTGCATTGATATTAATGCCTTCATAGCCCCACTCATGCGCCATCTTAGCACACTGGGCCATTAGGGTCGGCTCACTGCCCCCCACTTGTAAAATCAAAGGGTGTTCTTCGGGATTATAGTTTAAAAGTAATTCTTTATTCTTTCCCATAATCAGGGCATTACAGGCCACCATTTCCGTATACAGCATCGCACGGCGCGTAATCAAGCGCATCAGATAGCGATAATGCCTGTCCGTCCAATCCAACATGGGCGCGATAGAAATCGTTTCTGAAAAAGATTGCTTTTTTGCCGTCATTTCTATATAATATCAGAAAAGCCAAAAAAAAGAAAGGAAAATCCCATGACTTTAACAGAAACAGAAAGAAACAAAGTTCAACAATACTTGCGCCAACTTTTTTGGAATCCGGATATTACTTTGAATGCCAGCAGCGCGAAAGACGGCCCCGCCGAAGTCTATATCGGCAAAGAATTTGTGGGGGTCATTTATAAAAATGATGATGAAGGCGATATTTCTTTTGACTGGAATATGTCTATCCTGCCCGAAGATATTGAACAATTTTAATGCAAACTTCTCTGTTTGATTTTGATTTACCCGAACGCTTGATTGCCAATGCTCCTGTGGAACCACGGGATATGGCCAGACTTTTACATATTGACGGGACGAAGGTATCCGATAAAATGATGCTGGATTTACCCGATTTGTTGCGTCCGACAGATGTACTGGTCTTTAATGATACAAAAGTCATTCCGGCGCGCTTGTTTGGGGTAAGGGGTGAAGCCAAAATTGAAATGACCCTGTTTAAACAACGGGACCTTTCTACTTGGGAAACCTTGATTAAAAATGCCAGACGATTAAAAATCGGGGATGAAATTCAATTGCCCGCAGAGGGTAAAGCCACCGTTTTGGAAAAAATGGATTCAGGGGCTGTGGTGGTTAAATTTCATGTGTCAGGGGCCAACCTTTTTGCCTATTTGCATACGGTGGGGACAATGCCGCTTCCCCCGTATATCAAACGCGTATGGGGCGGAAAAGTGTCGGATAAGGCCGACTATCAAACCATTTTTGCCAAAAACGAAGGGGCTGTCGCGGCACCGACAGCGGGTCTGCATTTTACAGACCGCCTTTTTGATTTGTTGGATAAACGGGGAATCAAACGGGAATTTTTGACTTTGCATGTGGGTGGTGGGACTTTTTTACCTGTAAAAGTCGCCGATACCAAAGACCACCATATGCACGCCGAATATGGCGTTTTGACACCGGAATTGGCCGAGCGTTTGAATCAATATAAAGCCGAAGGACGGCGCGTTATCCCCGTAGGGACGACATCTTTAAGACTTTTGGAATCGGCCGCGGATGACAAAGGTATCATGCATCCCTTTGCACGGGAAACTTCCATTTTTATAACACCGGGATATAAGTTTAAATTTATTGATGCGCTTTTTACAAACTTCCATACCCCGCAATCCACTTTGTTTATGTTGGTGAGCGCTTTGGCGGGATTGGATGAAATGCTTTTCGCATACAAACATGCCGTAGAAAAAGAGTATCGTTTCTTTTCCTACGGCGATGCGTGTTTGATTGAGAAAAAAGACTAAGCCTTTTTCTTTTTGGTTTTTGTTTTCGCCTTTTGTTTAACGGCTACTTTAACCACTTTCTTTGTTTCCTGTTTGGCAGGAACCGCTGTCAATTTGACCGGTGCTTTCGGGCTGACCAATTTCCCTTTTTCACGCACAAAGATTAAAGCAATCATGCCCAACAAAGCGGGAATAATGGACCAAATAATCGCGAAAGTGATAATCACCGCGGGGACCAACAACCAAGGTGTGGTCAACACGATTCGTCCCAACATCGCCAAGACGGATTTTGAAAAATAATCCAACACAATCCACAATTTGACACCAAAGTTAGTGAACACTGAAGCAATCGCCAACACCCAGAATAAAATCATGGTTGTCATAGAAACACGGGCCACAGTGCCTTTGTTCAATTGAAAGCGACAGGCTTTTTTAAATAAATAAGCCCACAAATTTTGGAAACCGAAAGAAGCCCACAGTGTGATAAAGAAACACAAGGCAACCGGTAAAAGGAATTGCAACATCAAGGCAGAAGTCGGGGGCAGTTGTTGTCCCGTGGCCGAGATATAGAATTTTAAAAAGGCAAACAAGGCATACCCGACAAACCCGGATAATAAAAGTGTGAAAATAAGGACAGGAATCAAACCGCGACCTGTACCATTTTTTAAATAATTAACAAAACGTTTCATATTTTCCTCCTTTGAAAATCGTTGTATGACTATATAAGCACTTTTCGGGTGCTTTTGTCAAGCGTTATTTAAATAAAGACTTTTCCAGCGCTTCTATCTTTTGTTTTACTTCTAATTTATGGCGTTTGTAATTTTGGATATTAAACGCATTGGGCATGGGACGCATTTGTTCTTCTTTCAAAAGTCTGTCCCATTCGGCATGCTTTAATTTTAAAAGTTCCAAATCTTCCAGTGTTTGATTCGTTTCTGTCATTTACACCTCCCCGATATAAATACCCAAGGCTTTGGCCACTTGCACCAAATCCCCCTTCGGATCCACAGGGGTATTACCGATGGATAAGACTTCCTCTAACGACAAATCGGCCACTTTTCCATTTTGATGAACGACCACACGATTGGTTTTGTTTTCGGCCAACAAACGCACCGCATGAACACCGAAAGCAGAGGCCAAAATTCTGTCTTGTGCCACAGGGGTTCCCGACCGTTGAATATGGCCCAAAATGTTGCCCCGTACATTAAAGCCGTCTTCACTGAGACGTTTCACAAAATAGTTGGAAATACCGTTAAAAGTGTGTCCGTTTAAGGCTTTAGAACTGTCCCCGTTCGGTGTTTTAATCCCTTCGGCCACCACCATAAGGGCATGGTTGCGTCCTTCGGCTTTGACCGCTTTTAATTTCTTTAGAATCCCTTCATAGGTATAGGGAATTTCGGGAATCAGGGCAATATCGGCAAACCCAGCAATAGCGGATTGCAGAGCCAAATGTCCCGCCCCGCGTCCCATCACTTCGGCAATCATCACACGATGATGACTGGCGGCTGTGGTATCCAATTTATCCAAAGCATCCGCCACGACTTGGGTTGCGGTTTGAAAGCCGATAGCTAAATCGGTGCCTGGGGCATCATTATCCATGGTCTTGGGAATACCCACCATTTTAACGCCCGTTCCTTGACAATAACGACTGACGATATTCATAGAGCCATCGCCCCCGATGACAACCAAAGCCTCTAACTTTAATTCTTCTACACCCTCTTTAAAGCGTTGCATAATTTGTTCATCATTGAGTTTTTCCGTTGTCCCGTCGTTTTTCAAAAAAGTATGGGCATCCGCCTGATTTGTGGTACCCAACATGGTGCCCCCCAAAGTCGCAAACGGAAATTCAAAATCTTTCATACTCATTTGATGATAGGCCAACGGGCGTAAAATCAATCCGTTGGTGGCATCATGAATGCCAAATACTTCCCAACCCCGTTCCAAAGCGCTGAACACAACCGCCCGAATAGCCGCATTAAGTCCGGAACAATCGCCACCGCTTGTCAATAATCCGATTCTTTTCATTGTCAATCCTTTTTGTTAAATCAATAGAAGTAGGCTAAGTTATAGCCTGTTTTCCATTTTTTTACAAGTCTTTTTTACTTAAAGCGAAAAATTCTTACCTAAATAGGTTTTGCGCACTTTTTCGTCCGCAATAATTTCTTTGGGTGTACCGCATTTTAAGACGACCCCATCATGCAGAATATAGGCTTTATCCACAATGCCCAAGGTTTCCCGCACATTGTGATCGGTAATCAAAACACCAATCCCCCGATTTTTGAGTTGCCCCACTAAATCTTTAATATCACTGACCGCAATGGGGTCAATCCCCGCCAAAGGTTCGTCCAGTAAAATAAAGGTGGGATGTCCCGCCAAAGCGCGTGCAATTTCCAAGCGTCTGCGTTCGCCCCCCGACAAAGCCCGCGCGGGTGAAAATCTTAAATGTTCAATAGAAAATTCTTTTAAAAGAGAATCCAGTTCTTGTTCCACTTTTTCGGGGTTGGATTCACTTAATTGCAGTACTGCCCGAATATTATCCGCGACATTTAATCCCCGAAAAATAGAGGCTTCTTGAGGCAAATAGCCGATCCCCATGCGGGCCCGCCGATAGACGGGGAATTTTGTAATATCTACGCCGTCCAACGTAATTTTCCCTTTATTAGGACTAATCAACCCTGTGACACAATAGAAACTGGTGGTTTTTCCGGCACCGTTTGGCCCCAATAAACCCACCGCTTCCCCAGTTTTAACGGATAAAGAAACATCCTTTAACACGGTTCTTTTTT
Organism: Alphaproteobacteria bacterium; assembly: GCA_045598925.1. GTDB lineage: Bacteria > Pseudomonadota > Alphaproteobacteria > CAAHEQ01 > UBA3637 > UBA3637. The sequence continues at coordinate 20,816 of JAZRVC010000002.1, read as the reverse complement.
TATAACTTTTACTTAAATTCGTGACAACAAGTTCAATGGGTTTCATTTTTTTCTCCTTTAAGGGCATTGGGTAAAATTTGGCCTGTAATCCGTTGAGATGAGATTAAATCACTTTTGCCTGTCGCAAAATTTAAAACGGCTTTATCCCCTTTTAAAAAGTGTCCGTTTTGGTGAATGACAACATGACCCGTCATGGTGGACAGTTGTGTTTTGGGATTATAATTGCCTTCATCCCCTGTCATTGTTTGCTTTTTATTATCAATTTTGACATTCCCGAAAGCCTGAATTTCTTTAATGCGATCTTTTTTGTTATCGGTATAGTAAAGGATGATTTTATCCGCCAAAATGGTCATTTCATTTTGGCTGACTTTAGCCTGCTTCATCGCGGTCATTGTTTTGACTTTTTGATCAATTTGAATCCCGTCCAAAGCGGACACATAAACGGTTCCTTTTTCGTTTTTAATTTGCGCTGTGGCTTTTTTCTTAAATAAAATCAGATTACCCCGATCAGCCATCCATACCCCTTGCGCATTTAATTTACCGGCGGGCCCTGTAATACGCACAGGACTATCGCTGTCCGAAGTCCCTTGGTCATAATCGCATAAGACCTGACTGGTTTGAATGATATAGCCGGAATCTGTTTTTCCCGACAAACGATCTTCAAAAAAGGCCGTTTGTTTTTTTTGATTGATCAATGCGTAAGGTGAGTTCATCACCAACACATCATCATTGGCTAATTGATAGGTGGCAACCGGTGTCATCATTCGGGCAATATCGGGGCTTTCTTCTTTGACTTTCGGTGTTTTTAAAGTCATCGGCATCTTTTTATCATTGAGGCCAAAGAAGCGGATGTTTTCCATGGATACTTGCGTATTTTGTTTGTCGGGCGTTGCAACCGCCAAAGTAAATTTATCATTATTTTGATTAAATAAAGGCCAAACCAAAATCAAACTGGCAACCAAAAACGCGAACACAGGCAGAGAGCGTTTTGTAATTAAAACGCGTCTGGAATGTTGTTTCAGTTTAAATAAATTTTTGGTCAGCATATTTTATTTAAGCCACTCCCGCTTGTAAAAGATGGTGCATATGAATCAAGCCCACGGGATGATTGTCTTTATCCACCACAAACATATTGGTGATTTTTTTGTCGTTCATAATGCTGACGGCTTCCGCCCCCAACGTCTCCCCATGAATTGTAATGGGATTCGGATGCATCACTTCACGCACGGACTTGCCCGCTAATTCGGGGCACATATGACGACGTAAATCGCCATCCGTAATCAGGCCGATTAAATGATTTTTATCATCAATAATGCCCACGCACCCTAAAGTCTTTTTTGTCATTTCCAATAAAGCGTCCGCCATTAAAACCGTTTCGGGCACCAACGGCAAAGCCTTATCTTTGGCCATAATATCTTGCACTTTGACCAAGACATTACCCAACTTTCCACCGGGGTGGCGGTCGTGATAGAGTTCTTTGGTAAAGCCCCGCATATTCATTAAAGCCACCGTCAAAGCATCCCCCATGGCCAGTGTTTCAATCATACTGGTTGTCGGCGCCATATTAAAAGGACAGGCTTCGGGGGCCTCTTTTTTATTCGGGATTTGTAAAATCCAATTGGCCGCCCGCCCCAAAGTACTGTCAGGGGCACTGGTCACAGCCACTAACTTCACCCCGAAACGTTTGCAGTAATTGATGATGTCAAAAAGTTCTTTACTTTCGCCCGAATTGGACAAAGCCAACACTAAATCATTTTTTGTCAGCATCCCCAAATCGCCATGGCTGGCTTCGGCAGGATGCACAAAGAAAGCAGGCGTTCCTGTAGAGGCTAAAGACGCCGCAATTTTTTTACCGATATGGCCGGGCTTTCCCATCCCCGTTACAATCACGCGTCCCGATAAATTTAAGATGGTTTCTGCCACTTCGGCAAAGGTAGTCGTGATGCTTTGCATCATCAATTCCAACCCCTTTTTTTCCATTTCAATGGTACGTTTGGCGGATTGTATAATTTCTTTTTGATTCATCTATAACTCCTTATCAATGGTGGAATAAATCGGGTTCTTCATAGCCCAAGATGTCCAGTTCGGCACGGGTGTTTAAAAATTGAAAACAACTGACAGCCAACTTCACTTTTTTTTGTTCTTTTAATTTTTTATCCAAAATACTTTTTAAAGCGTGCAAATACATCACATCATTGGCCGCATAATGAATTTGTTCAGGGCTTAAATTCTTTTTGGCCCAGTTGGAACATTGTTGTTCTTTATCCAAAGTAATTTTTAAATAATCCGCACACAGATTTTTAAGTGAATGCTCCGCCTTGGGTCGCACCAACTTATCCGCAATCTTAGTGCAATACACAGGATTGACCTCTATCCCTAAATTGACCTTAAGTTTCGCCACATCAAAACGGGCAAAGTGAAAAATTTTTAAAATTTTCGGGTTGGTCAGCAATTTTTTTAAATTCGGGCAAGCGACATTTTTTTGAATTTGAACCAACCAAGCATTTCCTTTTCCATCCCCAATTTGCACTAAACACAACTTATCTTTTAAGATATTGAGCCCTGTGGTTTCCGTATCAATAGCCACCATCTTGGGAAATTTGATATTTTTGGGTAAGTCCCCTTGAAATACTTGAATTGATTTCATATAAAACTCCTTTTTCGGTCAATTTACACCAGTTTAATATGAAAATCAAGTTTTAAATTCCTTGACCCTTTCGTAAAATCATTTCGGCCAACTCTGTACGTTCGCCGTTTTCTTTGTGCATAACCAAAGGCGGTAAAAGTTTTAAAGGGCTTTTATCCCCCAATTTTCCCCGAACAATAATGCGATTAGCCGGGGTACTTTCCTTGGATTGAATCGGGATAATTTCAATCCGTCCCAGTTTTTGACTTAAGATGTTTAAAATTTCCCCCAAAGATTCGGGCCGATGAATTAAGGTAAAAGTTCCTTTTGCCCGCAGATGTTTTAAACAAAATTCCAACCAAACCCTTAAACTAAAGTCAGCCTGATAGGCTTCTTTTTGTTGCGGATTTTTACGTCCTTTCCCCGTGGTATCATAAAAGGGCGGATTACTGACCACATGATGAAACAGGCGCCCCTTGATTTTATCTTCCTTTAAAATATCCGTTTGAATAATTTGAATTTCTTTTTTATTGAGTCGGCTGTTTTCTTGAATCAATTTCACCAGTTTGGATTGTTTTTCCAAAGCGGTCATGGTGCAAGGAATCCGGGCCGAAACACATAAGCCAATCACCCCGTTTCCTGCCCCGACATCCAACAGCGTATCCCCTTTTTTAACAGGAACGGCCGCAGCGCACATCACCGCATCAGAAGTCGCGCGCAGGCCTTCTTTTTCTTGCTTTAACAGGACTTTCCCGCCTAAGAATTTATCTATGGTTGTCATATCTTGATTGTACAAAAAACGAAATCAAACTGCAAGATGAAAAAAAGATTTGCAATGATAAAAAAAATGGCTATACTTAAAGCAAGGGGAGAGCCGATGAAAAAGATTATCTTATCTATTTTGGCTGTGGTGCTGTGCGCGATTGCTTTAATCGTGTTTATGATTATTCGTTCTTTTAATGTGGATAATTATAAAGAACAAATTGTCAATAGTTTGGCGAATTTAACGGGTAAAAAGGTAGAAGAAATTAAAATTGGCGGGGAAACGACTTTAAGTTGGAAACCGGCCCCGACCTTTGTGATGAATCAATTGAGTATCGCCAATCAAGCCGAAGGCTCTGAACCCGACATGATTAAAGTGGATCAAGTCCAGGTGGAAATGGAATGGACGTCCTTTTTTAAATCGCCTTTGGTCATTAAACGGATTATCCTTAAAAAACCGGAAATTTTGGTGGAACGCAAATATACCTATCAAACAAATTTTGCTTTCCCTGTGTTGTTCCAAATGAACCGACAGATGAATACAGACGGGATGGTCAAGGAATTGGATGCGGCCTCTATTCGTATTGATGAATTAAAAATAGAAGACGGAATCCTTCGTTGGAAAAACTTACTGACGAATAATTCTTTTACTGTGTCTGATTTAAACGGAACAGGCAGCGCCGACAGTCTGGACGGCCCCTATACCTTTACGGGACACACCATTTATCAGAATCAAAAAATTTTAATTGAGATGAAGACAGGGAAAATGCAGGTGTCGGCACCGTTGCCTGTCAGTTTGAAATTATCGGATGAATCCCAAAAAAACTGGGTGAATTTAAATGCGGATTTAAATCAAGACTCAAAAGATAAATGGTTCTTTGGCGGTGGCAGTTTTTCTTTGGAAAAGCCAAAAAATCTGTTGAAAATATTCGGGGTGAAAGATTGGTATGATACGGGAAAATTATCGGGCAGTTATAAAATCACGGTTGCGCCCAAAAAAATCATTTTCCAAGATGTGGTGTTCAGTCAGCAAAATGAAGAAGATACACGTTTTTCCTGTGTTTTTAATTTTATCAATGATTATAACGAAAAAAAGGCCTATTTGGATGTCAAAAATTTAAGTATGAAAGATGGGAATGGGGCTTTATGGAAAAACGTCCTTCAATCGTTTAATTTCGGTGGTATGCAAAATGCGTTAGAAATTAAAATAAATGCGGGAAATCCTGCGGCTTCGGATGTGTTTGGCAATCAATTCAGTTTGTCGGCTACACTTATCCAAAATAAATTAGACGGAGAAGTGGTGGCCAGTTATCCCAACGATACTGCTGTTTCCTTTAAAGGTACCTATGACCTTGGGCAGAAAAATTTGTCGGGAAGTGCGTCTTTCGGTTCATCGGATATGTTGGGCTTTTTAAAGAATTTATCGGCGGGTCAAGGAAATTATCTGCCTCAAGACCATTTTAAAAATGTGCATTTAGAGGGGCAATTGACCTTTTCCCCTGATTTGTATCAATACGATATTACCACAGGAATAGTGGATGACATGACCTTATCGGGTAAAATAGGTTATCTGGTTTCGCAAAAGGGTTGGATGACCGATTTAAAGATAAAAGACTTAAATGTGGATGCCTATTATACGGTACCGACCGGCTTTTTATCCACGATTTATGATTTTATTTTGGGAAAAACGAATAGCCCCTTGCCCGCCGTTTTGGAAAACAGCCAAATCGGATTAGAGGTGGAAAAACTGAAATTATTAGGGACGGATTTTGAAAACTTTAAAATTCAAACCCGCTTTTTGCCCCAAGAAATCAACGTGGATGCTTTTGTGCTTTCTCAATCCCCCGACAACAATGTGTCTTTCTCCGGAAAAATTTTACAGGCGGCCTCAACGGATGTGTCCTTTAATCCGATGATGCTTTCTTGGGGCGTTTCTGATTTTGAACTGGCCCAAAAATTAGGGGTGATTTTCCCCAAATGGCTGACAGAAAATCACAAAAACTTCCAAGGCTCTGTTCAATATCAAGGGACACGCACGCAGGGTGAAATACAGGCGCAACTTCAAGCAGATAACGCGGAACTTTCTGTGGCGGGAACCATTCAAAATGTATTTGAAAAGCCCCAATTAAACCAAACGGATTTCCATTTAAAGTATCCGAATCTGTCGCATTTGGCACATCTGATTTATCCCGAAAAAGATTTGTTCCAAAAAATGCCTGTGGCCGTGGATTTTCAAGCAAAAGTTTCCACAGATACAAAGGAAATACAATGGGAAAACGGCATTTTATATCTAGGGGATGACCGTTGGAATACAGCGGGGTCTTTGGAATTAAATCCGTTTAAATTGAAAACAGATATTAAAGCCACCCGTTTTAATGCCGACCTCTTTTTATCGGAATTTGCGTCCGAAGAAAACGCCCTTCAAGTGTCGGAAGATCTGTTGATCAATGTGTCCTTGTTGGCTGATGTGTTCCAGTATCAAGGGTATCAGGCCAGTAATTTAAAATCACAATGGGTATTGGAAAATCAAACGCTTTCTTTAAAAGAACTTTCTGTGTCTTTCCCCGAAAATCCGCAATCGTTGTTCAGTTTAACGGGACAAGGTCAGTTGGGTTCGGATCGTTCTTTTACGGGACGGGTTAAAATGCAAGACGTTCCGCTTTCTCAGCAACTTTTATCCATGGGGGATTATGTGTTGGGCGGGGGTGCTTTTTCCACCGAATTTGACTTTTCGGCCAAAGGTAATACCTATGAAGCCTTACGCCATTCGTTGAACTTCCAAGGTCCTTTTACCTATAAAAACGCCACTTTACAGGGCGTGGATGTCGCGGCTTGGCAAGAAGCCGTTGAGGCCACTTTAAAGATGGCGGAAATGACCCAAGGGTTTAAATCACGCTTAGAGTTCGCCTTTAAAAACGGCCAAACGCAATTGCCCCAGTTGTCCGGTCAAATACAAAGCAGAAACGGTGTGGTTAAATTTTATCAAGTGGTGGGGCAAAATCAACAGGTTTTGTTGGATGGCGCTGCTTTTGATTGGGTGGATATCGGCAATACCATGCATTTGACATTGCCGTTTGTTTTGAAAAGTTTGCAAAAATCTTTACCGATTGTGTTGGATATAACGGGTCAATCTTCCACGGTCAAGATGTATGATTTTATTCAATCTTTCCAAGATAATGTGAAAATAGAAGCCCAAAGGTTAGCCGAAATTCAAAAGCAAGCCCAGAAAAAAGAAGCCGAAGAACGGCGCTTATACTTACAAAAAAATGCCACGGATTTGTTCGGACAAACGGATGCTTTAGTGCAATCTTTACAAAAAAAGATTTTACTCAATCCGTCCGCCAAAGCCAATGAAAAAATGAATAAAATTAATAAGATGGCGCAAGAGGTGCGTAAATTAGCAGCCAAAACAAACTTAACCGAAGCGGAAAACACGGCTTTGTTGGAAAAATCCAAACTCTTATTTGCCGAAGCGCAAGATTTTGAAAATTGGTTAGGGGCTGAAGATTTAATGGCCCAAAAAGAAACCGCTATGGAATTACCGCCACAGGCGGATAAACTGATGAATAAAATGGAAAAGATTTATCAGCAAAATCCACGTTCTGTGGTGATGGCGAATTTGATTTTGAACGCGCGTCAGACCAAACAAGACCTGCAAAAACAAACAGATCTGTTGGAAAAGACAAAGACCGAAACTGAGGTGAAGAATTTACTTTCCCAAATTCAAGAAAACTTTTTAAAATTACACAAAGCGTCTGAATATATGGAAAAGTTAAATGAGTCTTTGTCCGAAGGAAGATAAATGCAAGTAAATCGTTTTTTGTGTGGTGATTGTCTAAAAAAAATGTCAGGCTTACCCGACCACAGTATAGATATGATTTTTGCAGATCCCCCTTATTTTATGCAAACATCAGGTGTCCTCAATCGTTCGGACGGGACGAAATTTGCGGGGGTCAATGAATCTTGGGATAAATTTGAAAATTTATCGGCCTATGATGATTTTTGTCGGGCTTGGCTGACCGAATGTCGTCGCCTGTTGAAACCCAACGGGACGATTTGGGTGATTGGCGGACTTCAAAATATCTATCGTTTAGGGTATCTGATGCAGGAAATGGGCTTTTGGATTTTAAATGAAGTCATTTGGACCAAGCCCAATGCTCCCCCGAATTTTACAGGGACCAGACTGCAAAACCATCATGAAACTTTGTTGTGGTGTTCCCCGAAAAAGAACGCCCCTTATACCTTTAATTATCAAACGTTAAAAGCGTTAAACGGGGGCAAGCAAGCCAACAGCGTTTGGGATATTCCTATTTGCTTGGGACCCGAAAGAATTAAAGGGAAAGACGGAAAAAAACTGCACGCGACCCAAAAACCTGAAGAACTTTTGTATCGGGTAATTTTGGCTTCCACCAAACCGGACGATTTAATTTTGGATTTATTTTCTGGCACGGGCACGACCAGTGCGGTGGCCAAACGTTTGGGGCGGCGGTTTATCGCGATTGAAAAAGACGAAAGATATGTTCAATCGGCCCGTTTGCGCGTGGCAAAGGTCAAACCGAATATGGATGAGTTTGCTTTATTGGTGCGGGATAAAAAGCCCCCGAAAATCTTATTTTCCCGTTTGTTGGATAAAGGTGTTGTAAAGGTGGGTGGTTTTCTATATACTCCCCAAGGGAAAAAAGCCAGAATTTTGCCAAAAGGATTGCTCAAATACCAAAACAAAACAGCCTCTATTCATCAAATGGCGGCTTGGATTCAAAAAAAGAGTGTGGCCAACGGTTGGTTGTATTGGCAGGTCAAAACAAAAAAAGGATTTGAACCTATTGACATTTTCCGTGGAACAAAGTAGGATGACCTTAAAAACAAAGGAGTAATCAATGAAGACATTACATCAGATGCTGACCGTGGGGGTCATGGCGCTTTTGTCTGCTTGCGCCACCGAACAAGCCCCGCAACGGGTGGAATATGTGGCGTTGCCTTATGATCCTGCTGATTTACCCATGGTGGAACCGTATAATCCCTATGCCCCGCAATATCAATTGAATCAGGAAGTTCAGAAAGAAGCGTCCCCAGTGGAAACCTATAATATTGACGTGCTTCTTCAAAAATTTCGTTATAATTTGACAGGGCTGGGGGCCCAAGTGATTGCCAAGGATCACCATGCGAAAATTATTTTCCCCGACAGTGTTGTCTTTGGTACAAATCGTAAAACATTAAAGGCTGATTTTAAAAAGAATATCCACTCGTTTGTGGAAACATTAAAAACTTATCGTGATTCTATGATTTATATTGTGGGCTATACGGATAATTCTTTCAGTGTTTTAAAAAGTCAGGCGATTTCCTTGGATCAGGCGCAATCTGTTATGGATTATTTGATTGCGGAAGGAATTGAACCCAATCGGTTGTTGGCCGATGGAAAAGGATCCGAAGATCCGATTGCAAACAATAAAACCAAAGAAGGGCGCGCCAAAAATAATCGTGTGGAATTGATTGTGGTTGGCTTACAATAGAGGGAAGAATATGAAAAAATTTTTTGCTTTACTTTTAACTTTATTTATTTCAACGAAAGGATATACAATGGATAAAGAAAATACACTTTATATGGATTTGGACTATGGGCGCGTGGTGATTGAAATGTTGCCGGATGTGGCACCTAATCATGTCAAACGCATTAAAGAATTGACTCGTCAAGGTTTTTATAACGGGGTGAAGTTTCACCGTGTGATTGAAGGCTTTATGGCCCAAACGGGCGACCCGACAGGCACAGGGATGGGTGGCTCCGGTCAAAAATTAAAGGCTGAATTTAATAAGACCCCTCATACGCGCGGGGCGGTTTCTATGGCACGGGCGATGGATCCGGATTCGGCGGATAGTCAATTTTTTATTTGCTTTGGGGATGAAACATTTTTGGACGGTCAATATACCGTTTGGGGACGTGTGACTTCGGGCATGGAATATGTGGATATGATTAAACGGGGTGAACCACCGATGAATCCGGATATTATTGTCAAAATGCAAGTGGCCTCAGATGTGAAATAGGAGAATTTGGTACTATATTTAGAAAAAAGATTTTAAGGAGGAAAAAATGAAAAAGTGGACTTGGATTTTATTGGGAACAGTTTTAATCGGGGGCGCTTGGTTTTTTCTTTCTCGCAAAACAGACACTGTGCTCAGCGAAAAAGACTTTGAGCAAGTCAGTGTAAAAAAGGGCACGGTGGTGTCGGCGGTTACGGCCTCAGGTAAAATTCAACCCATCAACACCATCAGTGTGGGGACCCAAGTATCCGGTATTATTGAAGAAGTTCTGGTGGATTACAATGACGAAGTTCAAGCGAATCAAGTCTTGGCCCGTTTGGATATGTCTGTGTTGCAGGAAAACCTCAATGATGCGCAAGCCAAATTAGATTTGGCCAACACCAAGCAAAAAATTGAACAGTTGAATTATGATCGCGTCAAAAAACTGTATGATGAAAAGTTGATTGCAAAAGCCACTTTGGAAGAAGCCGAAGTCGCCTTGGAAACCGCTAAAGCCACCGTCTTAAGTGCCAAAGCAGATTACAACAAAGCCGAACGGAACTATGGCTATGCAACCATTACGTCGCCTGTTTCGGGAACGGTTATTTCCAAAGAAGTGGAACAGGGGCAAACCGTGGCAGCCAGTTTATCTACACCCACCCTGTTTATGATTGCCGAAGATTTAACCAAGATGCAGATTGAGGCCAACATTGCCGAAGCGGATATCGGCCAAATTAAAGCCCAAATGCCGGTCACCTTTACGGTGGATGCTTATCCGGATGATGTCTTTAATGGTTTGGTGCAACAAATTCGTCTGTCCCCCACGGAAGAATCCAACGTGGTGATGTACACGGTGGTGATTCAAGTGGATAACAGTTCACGCAAATTATTGCCCGGAATGACGGCTTCGGTGAATATTGAAATTCAAAAAGCCGAAGATGTTCTGACCTTGCCGGCCATGGCGTTGCAATATAAACCGTCCAGTGTGGTGAAAGCCAAAATGGATGTAAAGAAAATTGATGATTTAGGTAAAAATCAAACCTTAGTGTATCGTTTAAACAAACACAAAATGGAACCTGTGGTAATTGAAAAAGGGTTGTCCGATTTAACTTCTGTGGAAATTAAATCAGGCCTGAAAGCAGGGGATCGCGTGATTTTAGAGGCCAAAGGTGGTCGCCGCAGATGACACAAAATGTGATTCAAGTTAAAGACGTTTGCAAAACCTACTTTATGGAAGGTGGGGCGAAACAAGACGTTTTGAAGCACATTAATTTTTCCATTCAATCGGGTGAATTTGTGGCGATTATGGGACATTCGGGTTCGGGTAAATCCACCTTGATGAATATTTTGGGATGCTTGGATCGTCCGACAACGGGCAATTATATTTTGGAAAGCCAAGATATTTCAACGGCCTCGGATGCTCAATTGGCCGTGATTCGGGGAAAACGCATTGGCTTTGTATTTCAAAACTTTAACCTGATGATGAAACGGACATTGGCGGATAATGTGTCTTTGCCCCTGATTTATCAAGGGGTGGGACAAAAAGAACGCTATGAACGGGCAACAAAGTTGTTGGAATCGGTGGGGTTAAAGGGCTATGCCGATCGTTTGCCCACCCAAATTTCGGGGGGGATGCAACAACGGGTGGCGATTGCCCGATCCTTGGTGAATCACCCGGCTATTATTTTTGCGGATGAACCAACGGGAAACTTGGATACGCGGACTTCCGTTGAAATTATGGACTTATTTACAGAACTCAATCGTCAAGGCATTACTGTTGTTTTGGTGACCCACGAAGAAGATATCGCTGATTTTGCAAAACGCTTGATTGTCATTATGGACGGGAAAATTTCTTATGACGGGCCACGGGAAGGATATAAAGCATGATTTATCAGATTTTGCGTGAAGCATGGATTTCTATTTCTTCTTATAAAATGCGGTCTTTTCTGACAATGTTAGGTATCGTGATTGGGGTGGCCGCCGTGGTGTTGATGGTGGCGGCGGGCCAAACAGTTCAAAATGAAATTACCAAAACCTTTGATTCTATGGGGACAAACCTGATTATTATTGCGCCCGCCGAAACAGTCAGTGGTGGCGTGCGGGGCGGTCGGGGACGCCCGACGGTCAGTTTTGATGATGTGGAATCTTTGCGTTCGCTTCCTGATGTAGAAACAGCATCCTATGTGGTCAATGCCGCGGTTCAGGCCGTCTATGGCAATAATAACTATGGGGTCAGTATTTATGGTACCACGCCCGAATATTTAAATGTGGGCAATTGGGAAATTGAAAGCGGAATGGCCTTTACAGAAAAAGACGTCAAATCGGGCAAACCCTATATTCTGATTGGACAAACGGTGGTGGATGAACTTTTCGGCCTTCAAAATCCGTTGGGCAAAACTTTGCGTTTAAAGGGTAAGCCTTTTACCGTGATTGGGGTGTTGAAATCCAAAGGAGATAACCTGATGGGGCAGGATCAAGATAATATCGTTTTAATGCCGGCCACCACGGTCCGCCAACGGTTGCGCGGCTCTAATCGTCCCCAGTTTGCAGATATTGCTTTTGTTAAAGTGGTCAGTGAAGATAAAATGGAATCAGTGTCGCGTCGTATTGAATTTCAACTCAGAGCGCGTCATCGGTTAAAAGAAGGAACGGATAATGATTTTTCCTTACACTTGATGACGGAAATGGTGGAAAAAGTTCGCCAAATCGGCTTTATTTTGTCGGTTTTGTTGGCCTCTATTGCCTCTATTTCATTAGTGGTGGGGTCCATTGGCATTATGAATATGATGTTGGTGTCGGTTACGGAACGAACACGGGAAATCGGAACCCGTAAAGCATTGGGTGCCCCCAATCAATGGATTATGCTGCAATTTTTGGCCGAATCTATTTTAATTTCCTTTATGGGCAGTTTTGTCGGGATGATTTTAGGGGTCGTTCTTTCCCAAATCGGCGGGGCTATTTATGGGATTGCGGTGCCTATTTCTATCTGGAGCGTTGTGATTTCTGTCAGTGTAGCAGTGGCTGTCGGTATTATTTCCGGTGTGATGCCCGCCCGCAAAGCCATGCGTTTGGATCCGATTGAGGCCTTGCGTTATCAATAAATTTCTTGCCATTTTTTGTTAAATTTGATATATTGAAGGTATAGAGGAGAAAAAATGCCTTTTAAATTCAAATTTAAATCTATACGCATTTTAGACAATTATTCTTTAAAGCAATACGCCCTTTTGTTTTTAGGGGTGCTTTTTTGTTTAACGGCCATTATTATGCTCTTTGATATGGTGGAATTATTGCGTAATGCCTCTAAACGGGATAATGTGACCTTTTTTAATGTGTTGACTTTGGCGGTTTTAAAATCTCCCCAAATGGTGCATATGATTCTCCCGTTTGTGATTTTGGTGACCTCTATGGCGTTTTTCTTGAAATTTAACAAATCGTCCGAGTTGGTCATTATGCGGGCGGTGGGGGAATCGGTATGGAATGTTTTAACCCCGCTTTGTATTTTTGTATTTATGATAGGATTAGCGGATATTTTTCTGTTCAGTCCGATTTCATCGGCGACGGCCCGTCGCTATGAACGGTTAGAGGAACGGCTGGGGATGACTTCCAGTACGCCTTTCGTCTGGTCGGAAAGCGGATTTTGGTGGCGGGATAATCAACCCCAGGGGACTTTAGTGATTCGTTCGTCCCGTGTACGGCAAGAGGAAAATCAAGTCTATTTAGAGGATGTGTCCTTATTTGATTTAAATGAAAACGGGTTGTCAGAACGTCAAATAGAAGGCACCGAAGCCTTACTCAATCCGGGGCAGATTGTCTTTCACAAAGCCTATGTCATTGACCCGATGAATGAAACTTTACAACAAGTCCCACGTTTAACTTTTGACACAGATTTAAATTTGGAAAGATTGTTGGAAAAATTTGATGCCCCGCAAACAATGTCTTTTTGGCGATTCCCTCGCTTTATTGCTTTTTTAAAGCAAGCGGGATTTTCGGCCAAAGCCCATGAGGTGTATTTCTATGAATTGACCTCTTATCCGTTGTTTTTGGTGGCCATGCTTTTAATTGCTTCCTTATTTACCTTTCCGCCCTGCAATCGTCAAGGGGGCGTTTTTGTCCGAATTTTATTGTGTATTTCAGGGGGATTTTTGCTTTACTTTTTCTCACGCATTACCAATGTGTTGGGGCAAAATGACAGCCTGCCTTTATTCTTGGCGACCTGGGGGCCTGCTTTAGTCAGTATCCCCGTCTGCATTTCGCTTTTGTTGCACTTGGAAGACGGTTAGTTTTTTAACCCTTTCGGTTTTTAGAAAAATAAGTAGATTTTTAAATAAAAAAAGAGTATAATTTCGTCTAAATTAAACGAAAGGATAATCCATGACTTATTCAAAAGCAACTGACCAAAAATGGCAAAAAAAGTGGGTTGAGACAAATCTTTATAAATTTGATGAAAAAGCCCCGGGTAAAAAACTTTACTGTTTGGAAATGTTTTCCTATCCATCGGGGGCGAATTTGCACTGCGGCCATTGGTATAACTTTGCGCCCGTAGATTCTTGGGCAAGATTTAAAAAGATGCAAGGCTTTAATGTCTTTCATCCGATGGGCTTTGATGCTTTTGGATTACCGGCCGAAAACTATGCGATTAAAACAGGGATTCACCCCAAAGATTCCACAATGGCGAACATCAAAAAGATGACGGGGCAATTGACCGAAATGGGCGCGACCTATGATTGGGCACATACTTTGAATACCTGTGATGAAGAATATTATAAATGGACACAATGGATTTTTGTTCAACTTTATAAAAAGGGCCTTGCCTATCAAAAAGAAGCACCCGTGAATTGGTGTCCGGGGTGTCAAACCGTGTTGGCCAACGAACAAGTGATAGATGGTTGTTGCGACCGTTGTAAATCCCAAGTCGTTCAAAAGAAAATGAAACAATGGTTCTTTAAAATTACCGCCTATGCGGATGAATTGTTGCGCGACATTGACAAAGTGAATTGGCCCGAAAAGACCAAGAAAATTCAAAAGAATTGGATTGGTAAATCGCACGGTTCTTTAATTACCTTTGACATTGATAACGGGACACAATTACAGGCCTTTACGACTCGGGCCGATACACTCTATGGACTCAGTTATGTGGTGATTGCCCCCGAACATCCCGCTGTGGCAGGGCTTACCAAACCCGAACAAAAAACGGCCGTTGAAAAGTACGTGGCCGATTCTGCCAAAATGAAGGAAATTGACCGTATGAGTGATTCCCGTGAAAGAACGGGTGTCTTTACGGGTTCTTATGCCACCAACCCTGTGGATGGACGTAAAGTTCCTGTGTGGGTGGCGGACTATGTGATTGCGACCTATGGCACAGGCTTTGTGATGGCGGTGCCGGCGCATGATGAACGCGACTATGACTTTGCCACCAAATACAATTTGCCGATTACCCGCGTGATTGTGGATAAGGATGGGCAAGAACAAGACCTGCCTTTCTGCGACCACGGGAAACTCATCAACAGCCAAGAATTTACAGGCCTGACCACTGAAGAAGCGATTCCCGCGATTGTGAATAAATTGGCCAAAGACAAAAAAGGCGAACTGACCACCATGTTCCGCCTGCGCGATTGGTTGATTTCACGTCAACGTTATTGGGGTGCCCCGATTCCGATGATTCATTGTCCGCATTGTGGCACGGTGCCAGTGCCAGAATCGGATTTGCCTGTCAAACTTCCCTATAATGTGGAATTTCGTCCGGATGGCGAATCACCCTTAAAGCGTTGTGATGAATTTATGCATGTGAAGTGCCCTGTGTGTGGTGCGGATGCTGAACGCGACCCGGATACCATGGATACCTTTGTGGATTCCAGTTGGTACTTCCTGCGCTATCCGGACAATAAAAACGATAAAGAAGTTTTTAATCGTGAAAAAATCAACAAAATGTTGCCCGTGGATATGTATGTGGGCGGTCAAGAACACGCGACCATGCACTTGCTGTATGCCCGCTTCTTTACCAAGGCCTTACGGGATATGGGCTATTTAGATTTTGATGAACCTTTCCAATGCTTGGTGCATCAAGGGATGATTTTGGGCCCCGACGGACAAAAGATGAGTAAGTCCAAAGGCAACACCATCAACCCCGACAGTTATATTGAAAAGTACGGTTCGGATGCTTTCCGTTTGTTCTTGGAATTTGCCTTTTCCTATACAGACGGTGGCCCGTGGAGCGAAAGCGGATTGGAATCTATGGTGCGCTTTATTCGTCGGGTAGAGGCGGTCTTTGATAAAGCCCAGACTTTACAAAATGCCACAACCGATATGACAAAAGCCGAAAAAGAATTGGACTTTGTCCGCAATACCACCATTAAAGCCATTACCAAAGACTTGGATGCCATGCAATTCAATACTTCTTTGGCACGGATGATGGAATTTTTAAATGCCTTGACCGAATATGAAAACGGACCGGTCAACTTGGCTTTCTTAAAAGAATGCCTCAAAACCTATACAGTTTTATTGAGCCCGTTCGCCCCGCACTTTGGGGAAGAACTGTGGGAATCTTTGGGCGAAACTTATTCCGTCTTTAACCAAAAATGGTCGGGTGTCAATGAAGCCGCTTTGGTGAAAGATGAGATGAAGATTGTCATCCAAACCAACGGAAAATTGCGTGGCACTTTTGAAATTTCAAAAACAGCCGATAAAGACACGATTATCGTCACCGCCAAGGAACAAATTAAAGACTTTTTGGCCGACAAAGAAATCATTAAAGAAATCTATGTCCCCGGTAAGATTGTGAATCTGGTGATAACGGGATAATTGAAATCGGATAAAAAGGCACCCCTTGGGTGGTGAATCCAAGGGGTGTTTTCCTGTCCAAAATGTAAAAAACAACAGGAAAAAGCGTTTTTCTTTATTGTCATTCTGAACTTGTTAGTTCGCTGCGCTCATCCCTTGCGGGATCGCCTGCGGCGTCGACTAGCGTCTCAGAATCCATTTGTGTGTCAGCGTAGAGAGTTGGAAAAAATCCCAACAGCTCGTGTCAGCGTGTCAATGGATTCCGGACTAAATCCGGAATGACAGAGGTGTATTTTGTCATCCTGTTTTCTCCTCTCTTTGTCATCCTGAGCCTCCCCCTCTCTCGTCATCCTGAGCGGATGCGAAGGATCCATGGATTCTTCACTTCGTTCAGAATGACGTTTTTCGCTTCGCTATTCAATGGGGCCCCTTCCCCATTGAAACCGGACACCCTTTCGGGTGGGTTTCCCTGATTCCTGCAAGAATCAGGGAAAGGTTTAAAGTTTGTAAAAAGCGAGAAAACTACCCACTACACACAGCATAGTAGTCGCGGTTGCGAAAGTAGCTGAAGTACACGTTACCATCGCCAAGGGCCACGCTGAACGCGTAGGAGGAATTATAACTATCAGATGTCCACAGATAGCCACTACTACCAAAGCCCTTGGTGGCGTTTGTTAAAGCAGAATAATAGCCACTCCCCAAACCACTGATATCATCGCACATACTCGCTTGTCCCGTTATCCCTTGGACGTAACAACTGCTTTTACCTTTCCGATCTATCCCTAATTCCGACAAACTCGCCAAGTGTTTCCCTTGCGCTAAACACCAATCGTTTGCGGCCCACCAACTCACTTGCTTACTACTTTGGATAAATGTCTTACCATTAAATTCAACTGTTTTACCAACCGTATAGGTGCTTAAAGGCAAACAAGAACCGCCCTTTGGAACTCCACTGGCCCCACTGATATAACAAAATTCGGTATTTGTACCATCGGTGTTTCCGGGACATCCCTTATAACTACTACAACTGATGGCATCACTGACACATACCTTTGTGGATGGACTGGAAGCCGTATATGTTTTGGGAACACAGACGCCTTCTGTTTCTCCTGAGGGAATATCACAACAACTGTAACTGGCACTGCCGCAGACTGTGGTGGCGTTATCCGCTGTACATGTTTTGTTGATATCCACACAGGAGCCATTGCCGTAAGGATCACTGCAGAACTGTCCGTTCTTACAACAACTGTTCCCACATTGTAATTGACCATCGGAACATTGCCATAAACCGTTTGAACAAGTGGAATCATCATCTTTTGTCCCCGTACACGCCTTTAAACGATTCGCCGAATTGACTTTTGTTAAATCGTTGGCGAAAGAGAAAGTGATTTTATTCGTACCTGAGGCACAGGTTTTGGAACTGGTCCCGTTGATATAGGTATCTGTGGCGGTGGGTAAAGCATTTTCCAAAACTTTTTCACAGATTTCTTCGGGCACATTCTGAACCGCAATCGCAAATTCATTTTGCATGGCGGTCCAATCGCCTGTGCCCGCCACGCCAATCGGATAAGTTTTTTTGACTGTGTTTTCAAATTCGGCCAAATTGACCCCTTTATTCAGTAATAACTGACCCGCGCCCACAACCGCGCGTTTACTGACTTCGTTTAAAATTTCGTTCGCCGCGTGTTTGTTCATCGCGTTCTTATATCCTGCGATACCCCCGATGGATAGCAATCCGATAATTGCCAAAACGCCCAGCATTTCTACCATTGACCGACCCGTCTCCCCTGTCATTCTGAAGGCTTTAGCCGAAGAATCCATGGATCCTTCGCGTCCGCTCAGGATGACGGGATTGTGATATTTATTCTTAGTTTTATTTAACATAATTAACTCCTTTTTTGTTGAACTAAAAATGTCGCTTGGTGAGAGCGACTGGAAGTTAGAACCTATTCAAACACGATAGTGGGCATATTAGGGCCGAAAGGCCCGTATTCTGCACGCCTTCCAGTCTTGCAACCAGTCAGCGTGTTGGTTAATGTCTAACACAAGACATGTTTGATGAGGGTTCTAATCCTCTGGGCGGACACCATCCCGCCACGAAAGTCATCCTAAAACAATTTTTCCCAAAAAGCAATAAAAAAATTCCCCCTGATACAGCAAAAACAAATCCCTTGTTTTCCCCAATTCAGACTCCAAAAAATACAAAGATTTGACAAAATAAAAATTTGTGCTATAATAGACCTTGTCAAAGATACCCTTATAGGAGGAAACATGAAAACAAAAACAAAAATTGCTATTGCGACATTTGCTAGTTTGGCTACTTTAGCCCCAATGCAAGCCGAAGCCCACGGGGGTCGTGCTTTTTGGGCCGGTATGGCTGGCGGTCTTGTGGGCGGTGCTGTGGCGAATGCGATCACGGCTCCCCGTACTGTAGTGGTCGGTCAACCGATGGTTCAAGAAGTGGTCGCTCAACCCGCTTATGTGGCGCAACCTGTCGTTCAAGAACAAGTGATTGTTCAACCCGCTTATGTGGAACAACCTGTGATTCAACAACCCGTTATTGCTCAACCCACTTATGTGACGCAACCTGTGGTTCAACAACCCGTTATTGCTCAACCAGTGGTGCAACCGACTGTCGTTATCGGCGGTGGTGCGGTTGTTGACCCATACTATTACGGTGGCTATTATGGCCCGGGATACTATGGTCGCCCTTATTTTAGAGGCGGGTACTATGGTCGTCCGCACTTTATACATCATGGCGGATTTCATCACGGTGGGTTCCATCGTGGCGGCGGATTCCATAGAGGTTGCCACCGATAATCCGAAACCTAATCACAAACAGGACCTTTTAACGGGCCCTGTTTTTTTATATTGACTTCACGGACAGATTTTTATAAGATGAAAGCGTGGCAGGTTGGTGTCTGTCATGAGGATATAGAACCTCAATTAAGTTATCGGATTCACCTCCGGTGTAAAACAGCCTTCTAGTCTGTTGGACTGGAAGGCGGTAAAATAGGCCTGTAGGTTAAATATACCGCGCTATTCCTTAAGATAGTTCTATACTTCCAGTCGCTCTCACCAAGCGATATTTTTAATTTTTAACAAAAGGAAGAAAAATGAACACAAAGATAAAATTTGAACAAGAATTAGGTCGTAGTATGGTAGAAATGCTGGGGGTACTGGCCGTTATCGGATTATTATCTATCGGCGGTATCGCGGGGTATAAGAACGCGATGAATAAACACCGTGCCAACGAATTATTGAATGAAGCCAGTAAGCGGGCGGTCATTGTGGCGGCGCAACGCTCTTTGGGGCGCGGTGGGTCTATCGCGGAATTTAAACAACCCGCCCACTATACGTTTGCTTTGACAGATGCGCAAAACCCAAATCAATTTAACCTGACAATTACTTCGGTGGATGAAGTTGTTTATGAAAAAATGGCCGAATTAAAGGGCGATAAGACGCCACTTCGTTTCATTGAACGTTCCGGGGACGGGGTTGTAACATTGACCTATAATAACGATATGTCCACGACTGCCTATGCCAGCGATTATCGTACTTTGGAAGATTGTAGGGGTGATGGGCAACAGGGACGGACATGGTGTAATGCGGGTGTATGTGTGTCAGGTGGTGCCTCAAATTGTCCCGCGAACTGCCCCAACGGAACAACTTGGACAGGTGAAGGCGACGCCAATACGGCTTTAGCCGATGGGAAATGTCAATGTACGGATTGGACCACCAAACAATGTGGGGACAATTATTATTGTGAAATTACCGATTATCAAACAACAGGGACTTGTGGTGCCAACAAAGCCTATTATACGTCTATCGAACCCGGCAAGTGTAAACCGATTAAAAACGTGGATACCCCTGATGCCACAAAGTTAGCAACGCTAACCGCGGTTGGATTTAAAAATACCTTTGTCACCAGCGGTAGTCAGACAATGAATTGGTGGACAGCAAAGAGTTGGTGTTTGGGTCAAGATAAAGACCTGATTACAGTGGATTCTATGAACTGTTATAACACGGGAACCAGCAACCAAATTACGGCAGGATCAGCCACAGCAACTTATTGCTGTGCTTCTGGGGCCACGTGTGCCAGTTGGTCAGGCGCTTGGAGCAGTAGCACTTTGTCTACGGAAGCGAATTACAGTCCGAAGATAGTTGCGTTAGGTAAGGTGTATGGTACCAGTAAGTACTTTTGGACAGATTCTAATTATTACAGTAATTCAGATTCTTGCCGCGCGTTCGGCGTGTACCTTTACGAGGGCTCCGTGAGCAACTTCAATCGCTACTACTACGACGGCGACGACGACGACGTCTATGCTCTGTGTGAGTAGTTCCTTCGCTTCGGCTCTCTTGTCATTCTGAGGGAGTGATGCGACCGAAGAATCCATGGATCCTTCGCATCCGCTCAGGATGACGAAAATAATGGGGGTCAGGATGACAAAGAGAGGAGAAACAGGATGACGAAATACACACCTGTCATTCCGGATTTAGTCCGGAATCCATTGACACGCTGACACGAGCTGTTGGGATTCTTTCCAACTCTCCACGCTGATACAAAAATGGATTCTCGGGTCAAGCCCGAGAATGACAAAAAAAGAGAATGTCATTCCTTGACGAACGACAGTGA
>JAZRVC010000001.1:0-58808 GCA_045598925.1 Alphaproteobacteria bacterium | reverse complement strand
ATGTTGTGAAGCAGGATTATCGTGCCGTGATGCCACCTGTCAATGTAAAACATTATCCACCCAATATGAAGGCGAATGTAATGAAGCCTGTGGTTGCGATTCCACCGAACTGATTTGCAGAAATCATCAATGTGTTTGTCCGTTGGATAAACCAGTTTGGGATCCCGACAATCAGAAATGTGTGGAATGTATTAAAGTTGGTGATTGCGCTGAGGGAAAGTATTGTGATCCAACGACGCATACTTGTAGATTGTGTGAACATACTCCCATAGAAAAATGTACAATTACGTCTAATGTATTGGACGCCAAAGGGTGTGTTTTAGAAAAACCGAAAACTTGTGCATCACCCAAACCTATGTGTCATACAGATGGAACATGTGTAGAATGTAATGAGGCAAATGATTGCACTGAAGGAAAGTATTGTGATCCAACGACGCATACTTGTAGATTGTGTGAACATACTCCCATAGAAAAATGTACAATTACGTCTAATGTATTAGACGCCAAAGGATGTGTTTTAGAAAAACCGAAAACATGTGTATCACCCAAACCTATGTGTTATACAGATGGAACATGTGTAGAATGTAATGAGACAAGTGATTGTGTGAATGGGGATGTTTGTGATGCTATCACTCATACCTGTAAACACTTGTGTATTGTCAATGGGGTTCAATATACTGAAGGTGAACAAGTTTCTGATTGTGGTATTTGTCGTAATGGTTCTGTGATACGGAATACCGGCATTACCGTACCAACCTGCCAAGCATGTGATTCCACAACATGGAGTTTTAAAGGTCTGGCCGATAATACTGTGTGTGGAGAATGTAGCAGTGGTAAATGTAGTCAAGGAACATGTGTTGGAGGGGATAAACAACCTTATACATACAATAAAAATGTAAATGGTGTTTGTACGCAAGTAACAGAAAATTTTTGTTCTTCAAATCAACCCGTCGATCAATGTATCATTTATAAAAGTTGTTCATTTTCAGGAAAAACCTATACTCATGGACAAACTGTTTCAGAATGTGGAAAATGTGATAATGGGACAATTGTTACTGATGAATCTAAAGTTCCTTATTCTTCATGCCATATTTGTAATTCAACTAATTGGAAAGTGGCTATGCGTTTAGGAAAAGAAGGAGATGATTGTAATCAAGGGGATTGCGCCTGTGAAGGAACGATGGTATGTACCTGGTATAATGGTTGGTCGTGTTACAAATGGGCGGGAACCCAAAGTAAAAGTTATTATGCGATTTGTACCGGTATGAGTGATTCTCTTACGATTAGCACGAGAGGGACAAGTGGACCTGATGCAATCGAACTTCCAATCCAAAATGAGTATCCATTGGGAATAGGGGGCGGTTGGCATTATGATCAATTGTGTAAAAATGGTAAGTATAAAGTTGAACTTAAATATACAACCAGTGGTCCGGATGATGTGAAGGATATTGCTTTTAATGGGGTTCTTGTAAAAAAAGGTCAATGGGCAACTGTTTTTAATGAGAAGGCTGATGGTCGGTATATAAGAATTTATCCAAGTAATATTTCAAAATACGGGATTAGTGAAGGGCATTGTAAAAAAGGAAGTGGTTTTGGAATGAGCTTTGATACAGATGTGAATGTTGAAGTAAGATATAGTTGTGGTAGTTGAAATAGATTTTGACTGCCAATAAGTATAAAACGAATGTGAATTTTCTTCTTCTTTCTTAACCCGTTCCAAGATTTTAATAAATTCTCTTGCATTTTGGAAATGGGTGTGGTATAATACGTCTATTCCCTGAGAATGTGGAGCAGACGGAAAAAACCATCTGTTCACGCTTTTGCAATTCGGTAAAAGACTATCGGGGGCAACTTAAAACAAGGAAAATATAATGTCTAAAAGACTTGAATCTAAATTTAAAATTGAACGCCGTTTAGGGGCAAACTTATCCGGTAAAGCTAAATCTTCTTTTAATAAACGCAACTATGGACCTGGGCAACATGGCGCTGATCGTAAAAAATCAACAGACTATGGGACTCAGTTGCATGCAAAACAAAAATTCAAAGGTGTTTATGGAAACATTTCTGAAAAACAATTAAGAAAGTATTATGCTGAAGCCGTGCGTCGTAAAGGCGATAGTTCCGAAAACTTGGTGGGTATTTTGGAAACACGTTTGGATAGCGTTGTGTATCGTTTGAAATTCGTGAATTCCGTGTATGCGGCCCGTCAATTTGTGAATCATGGTCATGTGACTGTGAACGGTAAGCGCGTGAATATTCCTTCTTACTTGGTGAAGGCTGGGGATGTAATCGCTGTTTACGGTAAGGCTAAAGAAATGGCTTTCGTGGCTGAGGCTTTAGCGGCGACAGATCGCAATGTGCCAGATTATATGACATTGGATGAAAAAGAAATGAAGGGCACTTTTGTTCGTGTTCCGACATTTACTGAAATTCCATATGCGGCACAAATGGAACCAAATTTGGTTATCGAATTCTACTCTCGGTAATTATATGTTTCAAATTATTCAAACCGTCCGAGTTATTCTTGGACGGTTTGTTTTATATCAATAATCAGTTCAGGTAAATCGGGTATTATCTTTTTTAATCTGATCCAAGCCAGCCGACTGAGATGAGGATTTTTATTTAAAGAAATCAGCCCGTCTATTTGATTGGGATAGTTATGCAAAAATTCGGCTGTTTT
Source organism: Alphaproteobacteria bacterium (assembly GCA_045598925.1). Taxonomy (GTDB): domain Bacteria; phylum Pseudomonadota; class Alphaproteobacteria; order CAAHEQ01; family UBA3637; genus UBA3637. Next base: position 56,128 of record JAZRVC010000001.1, on the reverse strand, counting down.
TTCCAAAAAGAGATTTTCTGTTTGAAAAAACAGGTATTTTTTTTCTGCCCATGAAAGCCACAGTTCTTGTAAATTACTGCTTTCAGAAGAAAGGGCAGCAAATATTTTATCAAAATTGCCAGATAGGGTATTTAAATCCGCCAAAAATTGATTTTGATAATTTTTGGATTTCGTGGCAAAAGGGTGGCTTGCTTTCCCGGATAAATAGGATACCCCTTTTGTTGTGTGAATGGCTTTGGAAATAGCGGCTTTATCGGATAAGACTTTATCTAAATCTGTATCTATTTCATCTTGTGTTGAAACGCCCAAATTTCCATCAATCAGGAGCGTTGTATATCCGTTTTCTTTTAAAAATTGGCAGACAGAAAAACTCATCGGTAGAATATTGGCCCCATCCACTGATAAAAACAAAAAATTTTTATCGGAATCTTTGATGTGTGTAGTTGAAGTCGTTGTAAAGGGCATATCAGATCTTTCTTAGAAATTTATTTATTCTTTTCCGGACAAAAAATCATTTTGGGTGAAGGTATCTCTTTCCTTTAAATAAATGTAAATCAACAAAATGCACAGGATGAAGAACACCCCTAACATAACGCCTGCCAACTTGATTAAAGTCAGACGAGAAAGCCCAAAAGTGAAGAAGGGGTGTTTATAAAACGGTAAAATTTCAATTGCCAAGGTATCACCCAAATTCTTGTTGATTCCCAAGGCGGATTCGGTCAAATTCTTATAGGTTGCCAATTTGACGGGCGGGGTATTGTTTAAAATAAGACTCACATGTTGTTGATCTACGACAACAGCCTGTGTGTGCTTTGTTTCAATGGTTTTGTTATAGGCTGTGCCTTTTTGGGTTTGGATATTTGTTTGCGCCTTTTTTAAATAGATTTGAACAAAGACTTTGACATTTCCGGGCCCCACCAAAGTTTCCAAGGTATTTTCCAAATCCTTTTTGACTTTCAGGCTGTATTCTTCTTGCATTTTTAAAAGTTGCAATTCTTCTGAAAGAGGTTGATTCGGGACAGAAAGCAACTGGCCAGATACAAAAAAGATGACGGCCAAAATAATCAGTTCCAAAGTATATAACAGTTTTTTCACCATTTTATCCTCTTTATTTTCCCCTTTAGGGGAATTTTCCTGTTTTTTGAAATAAATGTCAAGAATTATTTTGATTTTTTCAGGTCTATGTGGTATAATAGACCTTATGAAATGGGATATACATCAATTTGAAACTTTGGAAAGCACCAATCAAACGGCTTTTTCTTGTCCCCCGGGAACGGTAGTTATGGCCGAAACTCAAACAGCGGGGAAGGGGCGCTATGGTCGGACCTGGCAAAGCCCGAAAGGTAATTTATATATGTCGCTGGTGTTGCCTGATTTGGGGAAAAACACGGCTTTTATTCCTTTTTTAACGGGCTTGGTGGTGTCGGATAGTTTGCCCGAATTTAACGTCAGTTTAAAATGGCCCAATGATGTGTTGTTGGACGGGAAAAAAGTGGCGGGTATTTTGGTAGAACGTCAATCGGGTAAAGTGATTATAGGTATTGGGGTGAATATCGTTTCAAATCCCGAAGAAAATGTGCTGTATCCCACCACAAATCTGGAAGGGTGCTTGCGTCCGATGACGTTGGCAAAACGGATTTTGTTGCAATATAATACCCTATTGACACTTTTGGAAAAGAAAGGGTTTAAAACTATTCGTGAAAGGTGGCTGAAGTCCGCCAAAGGCTTGGGGAAAACAATGACCATCCACTTGCCGGATATGGAAGTAACGGGTGTCTTTAAAGGAATTGATAAGACGGGGGCTTTGTTATTAAAGACCTCTAAAAAAACACAAAAGATTACCGTCGGGGATGTATTTTTAATTTAAAGGATATAAAATGACAGAAGAAATTGAAAAATTAGAATTACCGCAAAATGAACTTTTATTTGTGCCAATCGGTGGGGCGACCGGTGTGGGGATGAATTGTTTTGCCTATGGATATAAAGGCAAATGGTTGGTTGTTGATTTAGGAATAGGCTTTCCTGATGATAATTTGCCGGGGGTAGATTGTTTGTTGCCGGATGTGTCTTTTTTACGGGAACATAAAGATGAAATTGTCGGTTTAGTGATTACCCATGCCCATGAAGACCATATCGGAGCGATCGGATATTTGTGGCGGGATTTAAATTGCCCGATTTATTGTACGGCTTTTGCCAAAGAATTGATTGAAAATAAACTGACGGAAGAAGGTCTGTTGGGACGCGTGGAAGTGTGTCAAGTGCCCCAAGGCGGTGTGGTAGATTTACATCCGTTCAGTGTGGAATTTATTGCCATGACACACTCTATTCCTGAACCTAATGCGTTGGCTATTCGGACGGAGAAGGGTATGGTTGTTCATACGGGTGATTGGCGCTTTGAAGATAAAAAAGAGGAAAGTTTTACCGACTATAAAACCTTAAAGGCTTTGGGGAAAGAAGGGGTCTTGGCGACCGTTTGTACCTCAACCAATACCTCAGAAGAAAAGGTGCAAGCCAGTGAATCGGATGTGCAAAAATCTTTATCCAAATTGGTGTCAGAATATCCCGACAATCAAATTGCTATCGGGTGTTTTGCCAGTAATGTGAAACGGATGGAAAGTATTTATTGGGCGGCCCATGAAAATGGTCGTGAAGTGTGCCTGTTGGGGCGCAGTTTGTGGCGTGTAGATGCGGCGGCGCGGGCCTGTGGATATTTTAAAGAGATTCCTGAATTTTTATCCGAATCAGAGGCTTTGGAAAAGCCCGCTAATAAGGTCTTATATATGTGCACGGGGTCCCAAGGGGAACGCTTTTCCGCGTTGAATAATCTGGCGGCTTTAAGCCCGAATCCTCACGGGGTGATTTTCGGTAAAGACGATGTGGTGATTTTTTCGTCCAGTGTGATTCCGGGCAATGAAAAAGCGATTGATTTTTTGCAAAAACGTTTGCAAACCAAAGGGATTCGTATTATTACAGAACGTAATGCCTTGGTGCATATTTCAGGACACTATGCAGGGGATGATTTGGAAAAGATGTATGCCATGTTGAAACCCCATATTGTTTTGCCTATTCACGGGGATACACTCAATTTAAATTGCCATGCCGAAATGGTCAAAGAAATGGGTATTCCTTATGCTTTTACCTTGAATGACGGTGAAGTGATTATCTTAAAAGAAAAGCCCGAAATTTTGGGAAATATTCCCAGCGGTGTTTTGGCTGTTGATGGTAAACAGATTATCGCTTTGAACGCTGAAGTATTAAAAAAACGCCGTAAAATGATGGATGAAGGAACGGTTGTTCTTACCTTGGTTGTGAATAAAAAAGCTCAACTGATCGGGGAACCGCAATTATCCACTTTCGGATTGTTGGATGAAGCCACAGACCTGCAAAAAGAATTGATTGAAAATTTAAAAATTGCTTTAGGTGAAGTAGAATCAGACCGTGCCGAAGATGATAATCTGATTAAAGATAAAATGCGCCATACAATACGGACCTTTATGAACGAAAAATTCGGGAAAAAGCCCCTGATGGAAATTCATTTAATCAGAATTTAACGGTTGAAAACGATATTCTATTTTATCCCCGTTTAAGATTAAAACGTTTTTGTCTAATTTAAAATTTGTAATACGTTTTAGGTTTTGAAAATACCTTTCTTCTGCTTCCATTTGTTGGGGTGTTCTGAATTTTAAACTTGTGCCTTGCAGGGTCAGTTTCATCTGGGTATCTTTTAATTCATAAATTCCAAAATAAGTATTCACCATTTGACCGTAAAAATGTCCGTCAGGGTGAAAGGCTAATAAGGTATGTATTCCCTCTATGTCTGATTGAAATTTTTGTCCGACAGGTGTGATATTTTCTTTCCCGCAAGACATTAAAAAGCAACAAAGTAAAAAGATTATTTTCTTCATATTTTGGATTATACATAATTTCAGGCAACTTGACAAGAGGGTAAAAGTCTTAAGGGACATCTCTTTTGTTTATCTGAAACGATAAAAAAATTAAATTTTTACTTGCCTTTTTAAATAAAATGTTATACACTGCAAAAATCATTTTTTATGAAAGGAAGTTATATGAACGAAGAAAACAAAGTAAAAGTGGATGGTATCATCCGCAAATGGCAAGGCAAACGTGGTTGCCTGATTATGGCGTTGCATGAATTACAGGGACAATTTGGTTATGTTCCTTGGGATGAGGCCTTGTATTTAGGTCAAAGTTTGGGGATTCCTATGGCGAAAATTTATGAATGCTTGACGTTCTATAACTACTTTAAATTAAAGGCCCCCGGAAAGTATATTATTTCTATGTGTGATGGGACAGCGTGTCATATTAAAGATGGCGCCAGTGTGTTGGCCGAATTGGAAAAAGAATTGGGTGTGCCCGCGGGGACAACTACTGATGATGGTTTGTTTTATATTCAAGTGGTGCGTTGCTTGGGTTGTTGCGGTTTGGCACCTGTGATGGTGATCAATGGTACAACCTATGGTAAAATGACGCCCGATAAGGTCAAAGGCATTATCAATGAATGGCGTGCAAAGGAGGGTAAATAAGATGGTTGAACTCACAAAAGAACAAATTGAAAAATTAAAGGCTGTCGGTCGTATGCAAAAGGATAAACTTTTGCAAATGGGTAAGGATTTTGAAACAAAAAATGCCCAGTATGAAGCGACTATTTTTACCTGTAATGCGACTAGTTGCCATTCGGGTGGCGGTCAAGCGGTCTATGAAGCCTTTAAGGCTGCTTTGGAAACCGCAGGATTGACAGATAAAGTTCGTTTGGTGGCCACGGGCTGTATGGGACTTTGTGCCGCGGGTCCGATGACACGTATTGAAATAAAAGGGCGTAAACCCTTCTTGTATAAAGAAATGACGGCTGATATGGCCCATTTAATTGTTGAACAACATATTAAACCTTTGTTGGGTAAGCCTGAGGCGGAACTTAAATTAGCCTCTCATTTAGCCGAAAAAGAATTGTCAATGGATTTACCGTTCTTTACCAAACAACGTCGTGTGGTGTTGAAACATTTGGGAAATTCTGACCCCGAAGATTTGGGCGAGTATGTAGCCAACGGTGGTTATCAAGCGTTGATGAAATGCTTGTTTGAAATGACACCGGAACAAGTTTTGGATGAAATTAAAAAGTCGGGCCTTCGTGGTCGTGGCGGTGGCGGATTCCCCACGGGCAAAAAGTGGGAATTGTTGTCCAAAGCCCCCTTGGTGGATGGTGAAAAGTTCATTATCTGTAATGGGGATGAAGGCGATCCGGGTGCCTATATGGATTCTTGTATTTTGGGCGGTGGTGCTCACGCCGTGTTGGAAGGGATGATGATTGCCGCTTATGCCACAGGGGCCACTGCGGGTTGGTTCTATGTTCGGGCTGAATATCCTTTGGCTTTGGAACGTGTGGAATTAGCCATTAAACAAGCCAAAAAAGCCGGTATCTTGGGTAAAAATATTTTTGGAACAGACTTCAACTTCATGGCAGAACTGCGCTATGGGGCAGGGGCCTTTGTGTGTGGTGAAGAAACAGCCCTCATGATGTCTTTGGAAGGCAATAAAGGAACACCACGTCCTCGTCCGCCATATCCGACAGAAAAAGGTTTATTCCAAAAGCCCACGATTATCAACAACGTGGAAACTTGGGCGAATGTGCCTCAAATTATCTTAAACGGGGCGGATTGGTTCTCCTCCGTCGGTACTGAAACCAGTAAGGGAACGAAAGTTTTTGCCTTAACCGGTAAAGTGAAGCACTCGGGCTTGGTGGAAGTCCCCATGGGAACAACCGTTCGTGAAATGGTGGAAGAAGTCGGTGGTGGGACCTCAACAGGTAAGCCGTTTAAGGCTGTCCAAACCGGTGGTCCTTCGGGCGGTGTGATTCCGGCCAAGGAACTCAACTTGCCTTTGTGTTATGAAGAATTAAAAAAGATTGGCTCAATGATGGGATCAGGTGGTATGATTGTAATGGATACTGATGATTCTATGGTGGAAATTGCCAAGTTCTATTTGGGCTTTACGGTGGATGAATCCTGCGGTAAATGTGCGCCTTGTCGTTTAGGGGGCTATCAAATGCTGAAACTTTTGACCAAAGTGGCCGAAGGTAAAGGAACCCATAAAGATTTGGAAAAGATTAAAGAAATTGGCTCTGCCATGCAAAAAGGGGCTCTGTGCGGTTTGGGACAAACGTCCCCGAATCCGGTGCTTTCAACAATGAAGTACTTCCCTGAGGAATATGAAGCCCTCTTGCTTGATAAAACAGAAAAGAAAGGATGCTAACAATGATTACTTTAACAATTGATGGAATGGAAGTAAAAGTTCCCGAAGGAACAAGTGTATTGGATGCTTGTCGTGAGGCTCAAATCATTGTGCCGACATTGTGTAAGCACCCCGATTTGGATGCAACGGCAGCCTGTGGTGTCTGTATCGTGAAAATCAATGGACGGATGTTGCGTTCGTGCTGTACACCCGTGGCCGAAGGGATGCAGGTCATTACACGTGATCCCGATATTATGAAGGCCCGTAAGACAATCGTGGAATTGATTTTATCACGTCACCCCAATGATTGTTTGTCCTGTTTGAAAAACGGAAACTGCGAATTGCAAAACTTGGCCAAAGAATTTGCTTTGGATAAAGATGCTTTTGCCAACATTACACCTTCCGAAAAAGAAATGCCTGTGGATAGTTCCACCGGTTGTATTCAAATTGACCCGCGTAAGTGTGTTCAATGTGGCCGTTGTGTGGAAGTTTGTCAAAATGTGCAAAACGTCTATGCTTTAAGTTCTTTGCAACGTGGTATCAATACACATATGGCCCCGGCGGGTGGATTACCTTTGAATGATTCTCCCTGTATTAAATGCGGGCAATGTTCGGCACACTGTCCCACAGGGGCAATTACCGAAGTGGATGAAACCGCCACTGTTTGGAATTATTTGCAAGACACCACAAAGTATTGTGTGGTTCAGATTGCGCCAGCCGTTCGTGTGGCTTTGGGTGAAGCCTTTGGTTATAAAAGCGGTGATTTAGTGACAGGAAAAATCTATGCGGCTTTACGTCGTATGGGCTTTAAGGCTGTCTTTGATACCAACTTTGCGGCTGATTTGACCATTATGGAAGAAGGCAGTGAGTTCGTGAAACGCTTTACAACTGAACCTGAACGCTTGCCTTTGATTACCAGTTGCTGTCCTGCTTGGGTGGATTACTTGGAAAAAGTGGATCATGATATGATTGACAATTTCTCAACGGCAAAATCACCTCAGGCGATGTTGGGCGCTTTGGCTAAGACCTATTATGCTGATAAAGTGGGTGTTAAGGCCGAAGATATGGTCGTTGTGTCCATTATGCCCTGTACAGCGAAAAAATGGGAAATTAAACGTTCCAAAGAAATGTTCCACGATGGTGTTCAAAACATTGATGTGTCTTTGACAACCCGTGAATTGGTTCGGATGATTAAACAAATGGGTGTTGATTTTACCGCCCTTCCAGATGAAACGGCCGATTCACCTTTGGGTGCCTATACGGGTGCCGGCACAATCTTTGGATTCTCCGGTGGTGTGATGGAGGCTGCTTTGCGTACTGCCCATTACCTGATTACTGGTAAAGAATTGGACAATTTGGAATTTGACCAAATTACTAATTTGAATGAAGGCGCCAAGGAAATGACAGTTAAAATCGCCGACAAAGAAATTCATGTGGCTGTAGCGCATGGAATTAAAAATGTGGCGACTGTTTTGGAAAAAGTGCGTCGTGCCAAAGCCAATGGCGAAAAATCGCCTTATGACTTTATTGAAGTCATGGCTTGCCCCGGTGGCTGTATCGGTGGTGGCGGACAACCTTTGGGCGTGACTGATGCGGTGCGTAAAGCACGTCAAGCGGGATTAAAAGCAGATGACAGACAATCTAAACTACGTTGTTCTCATCAAAATCCGGATATTCAAAAGTTATATAAAGAATTTTTGGGTAAGCCTTTGTCCGAAAAATCAGAAGAATTATTGCATACACATTATACAGCGCGTCCGCTTTATAATAAATAGATGTTAGAGAATAGCCCTCTTAAAAAGGGGGCTGTTTTTGAAATTATTCTTGACAAGGGTAAAAAAATCGGTTATAATCGACCCATTATTTTTTAAAAGGAGTCAAAAATGGCAACAAAACGTACATATCAACCCGGTAAATTAGTCCGTACACGTCGTCATGGTTTCCGCGCCCGTATGGAAACAAAAGGGGGACGTAAAGTATTAAATGCCCGTCGTGCTAAAGGTCGCAAGACTTTGAGTGCTTAAAGGTTGAATCAAATCAATTCATATAAAAGCACCTGAAACTTTTATCGGGTGCTTTTCTTTTTAAAAACAGACCATGTCATTAGTTAGAATTAAACGCCACTTTGATTTTTTGGAAATGCGTCAAACGCCCCTAAAGGCTTTTACACATTCTTTTGTGTTGCAAATTCGTCCTAATGATAAAAACCAAACACGGATTGGATTTACGGTTTCAAAAAAATCTATTTCCAAGTCGGCGGTTGTGCGTAATCGGTTGCGTCGTCAAATGCGTGAAATTGTTCGCTTATCCCCAAATGTACAAGAAAAATTTCCCTCTCACGATTTGATTTTAATTGCCAGATCTGAAGCCATGAACCGTTCCTATCAACAATTGGCGGCTGATTTTGAATACCTTTTAACACACGTCAAAGACACATCAGATGAAGCAAATAGTTGATTTTTTTATAAGAATTTATCAATTGACTTTTTCGGCGTTGGTCGGAAACTGTTGCCGTTTTCAACCGACATGTTCCGAATACGCGCGTCAGTCTTTTCAAAAATATGGATTGATAAAGGGGACCTACTTGAGTTTCAGGCGACTTTTAAGGTGTCATCCTTGGGCTAAAGGGGGCTATGATCCCGTTCCGTAAAGGAAATAAACATTGACTTTTAATTTAAAAGTAAGTATTCTAAAAACAAACAAAACGAAAGGAAATTAAAATGGATGAAAATTTAGGTCACGAACAACGTCAAATTCGTTTGGAAAAATTAAAGAAAATGGAGGCAAAAGGCATCAATGCTTATCCGCATAGTTTTAAGCCGACAGCGACCTCTAAAACTCTGTCGGAAAAGTATGCTGACTTGGCCCCAGATACCCAAACGGAAGATATCGCCGTGGTGGCGGGGCGCGTGCGTGCTATCCGTAATTCAGGGATGTTTATGGATATTTATGATACCACAGGAAAAGTCCAAATTTATACATCCAAAGAAAATTCACCTGCCGAAATTTTGGAAATGTTGGATATGGTGGATATTGGGGATATTATTGGGATTGAAGGGACCGTGCGCCGCACAAAGCGCGGGGAATTGTCTATCAATACCCAAAAAATTACAATGCTGTCAAAGGCTTTGTTGCCACTTCCTGAAAAATTCCATGGCTTGACTGATACAGATATCAAGTATCGTCATCGTGAGTTAGATATGATTATGAATCCCGAAACAATTCAAACCCTTATTAAACGCAGTCAGATTGTGGAATCTATCCGGCAATTGTTGCGCTCTAAAGGTCTGTTTGAAGTGGATACACCCGTTTTGCAATCTATTAAGGGTGGGGCAACAGCGAAACCCTTTATTACACATCATAACTCTTTGGATATGGATTTATTCTTGCGTGTGGCACCCGAACTTTTCTTAAAGCGTTTAATTGTTGGCGGAATGCCCGGGGTCTTTGAATTTGCCCGCAATTTTAGAAACGAAGGTATGGATACAACGCACAACCCTGAATTTACAGGTTTGGAAATGTATTTACCCTATACAGACTATAATGACATGGCGGATTTATTTGAAGAAATCGTCCGTAAGGCTTGCCAAGATGTCAACGGGACGCTTCAAATTGAATATGATGGCAAAAAGTTTGATTTAAGTAAGCCTTTTGCCCGTGTTACAATGAACGATATGATTAAAAAGTATGCGGGTGTGGATTTCTTATCCATTGAATCGGATGAAGCAGCCCGTGCGACGGCCGAAAAATTAGGTGTTCATGTGGAAGAAACAGATGATTGGGGACACTGTATGGCGGCTGTCTTTGAAGATAAGTGTGAAGAACATCTCATTCAACCGACCATTGTGATGGATCATCCGAAATCTATGAATCCTTTGTGTAAGACCCACCGCACCAATGATCGTTTGGTGGAACAATTTGAACCCTATATCAACGGAAAAGAAATGGGCAATGCTTATACGGAATTGACCAACCCATTAGACCAACGGGAACGCTTTGAGGGTCAGGTAAAAGCCCGTGAAGCCGGTGATGAAGAGGCCGATATGATGGATGAAGATTTTGTTGAGGCTTTGGAACACGGACTTCCCCCCACCGGAGGTATGGGGATTGGGATGGACCGCTTGATTATGTTCTTGACAGGTAATACATCTATTCGTGATGTGTTGGCTTTCCCGACCATGCGTAAATTAAATAAATAACTTTAAAAGGAGGAAGAAATGAAAGAGTTATTGAAAAATTTAATGAACTTGGATAAACCTATTTTGACAAAGGATTTAGCACCGAAGTTGGCTCCTTTTGCCCGAATTATCTATATCATTGCTCTGATTATTTTGGCGGTAGCGACCTTAGGGGCTTTGAGATTATTATTAGAAATGTATTTGTCTTCCTTTATTTTGGCGATACTGGGCATTTGTGCCGAATTTGCTATTGTCCGTATGTTCTGCGAATACTTGACATCATCCAATAATAAATAAGGGGATTCGTGTTCCTGTAGCTCAGTTGGATAGAGCAACGGTTTCCTAAACCGTAGGTCGTGGGTTCAACTCCCGCCGGGAACACCAAAATTATTATGGAAAAATTGGTTCAAGGCACAAGTGTTGAAATCAAAGGGCAGGCCGTTCTGATTCTTGGTGAGCCCGGTGTCGGTAAGACAACTTTGGCCTTGAAACTGATTGAAAAAGGCAATCATCTTATTTCTGATGATATAACAAATATTACTTTAAAAAACAATCGGTTATTTTGTGAAGTTCAAGAAAAACTTTATGGTAAAATTGAATTAAGAGGTTTGGGGATTCTTCAAAAAATGCCCGTGTGTCGTGGGGCGCCTTTGGCGTGTGTGATTCGCTTACATCCTCAACCGGTGGACAGGATGCCTAAAGCCCATCAGAAAATGGAAATTTTGGGACAAAAAGTACCTGTGTTTGATTTTTTTTCTTGCGAAACAACTGATCTTTGGGTAATATATGCCTTGAAAGTTGTACAAGGGGAACTCGCTTTATTACAGGAGTCTTAAAATGCTGGGAATTGTTATTGTTGCACATAATTTTTTAGCCGAAGCCATCAAAAGTGTGGTAGAACACGTGGCGGGCCCTTTACCTGAGGTTTTGTGTGTCAATGTGATGCCGGAAGATGATATTGAATTAAAACGCGCCGAAATAGATAAAAAAATTAAACAAGCAGATCGTGGCAAAGGGGTTGTTCTTTTAACGGATATGTTCGGTGGAACGCCTTCTAATCTGGCGATTTCTTTGATGAAAGAAGGAAAAGTTGAGGTCATTTCAGGGATGAACGTGCCTTTGTTGGTAAAATTGGTTCGTCAAAGAAAAAAGACCTTATCCGAAGCGGTGCAAACAGCCACTGAATCTGGAAAACATTATATGATGATAGCATCCAAGTTTTTGGAGAAGAAGAATGACAAAAGCGAAAAAAACAGTTAAAATCAATAATGTCAGGGGCTTGCACGCCCGTGCTACGGCCGAATTTGTAAAACTGGCCGATACTTTTTCTTGTGAAATTTTTGTTTCTAATTCGGACAATTTAAAGGTCTCGGGAAAATCTATTATGGGGTTGTTGATGTTGGGCGCCCCTATGGGCACCAGTTTGTTGATAGAAGCCGAAGGGGAAGATGCTGAAACCGCTTTGACGGCTTTGGAAAATTTGGTGAATCAAAAGTTTGGAGAAGAGGTATGACAGAAAAAACACAAAAAATGATATTAGGGGCGGTATTGTTCTTTATACTCATTTTTTTATTGGGATGGTTGCATCATACTTCCTTAAAAGACCAAAAAAAAGATGATTATATTTTATATGCGCTTTTTACAAAAACAGACGGGTTAGATGTGGGGGCTTCGGTGCGTCTGTCGGGGGTTGCGGTGGGACACGTGTTCAGCCAAGAATTATCGGATAACTATCAGGTTAAAATGACGCTGTCTTTTGATAAAAAGTTGGACTTACCCGTGGATACTTCTGTGGCGATTGAAACAGATGGATTTTTGGGAACAAAACACATTGAATTGATGCCCGGGGCTGATGAAGAAATGTTGCAATCCGGGGATGTGTTGGGATATACCCAAGATACAATTTTACTGGATGAACTTTTAACAAAAGTAAATTCATATATGCAAGAAAAGAAATCAAAGGAGGTTCAGGATGAAGAAAAATCCGATTGAAACGATTTTGGGTGTTTTGGTCTTGGCGTTTGCTGTGGTCTTTTTGGGATACGCTTCCTCACGCGTGGATACCAAAAAAGTAGATGGCTATACGGTCAAAGCTAATTTTTCCAAAATAGGGGGATTAGAGGTTGGTTCGGATGTGCGCATTTCGGGAATTAAAGTCGGTTCGGTATTGAAAACCTCTTTAAATCAAGAAGATTACACAGCGGATATTCTTTTAACGATTGATTCTTCGGTTCAATTACCGATTGATACCCAAGCCACTATCGCGGATGTGGGCTTGATGGGGGGGAAATATGTGCGCTTGCTGCCTGGGAAAAGTTCTCAATTTATCCAACCGAACGGACAATTGACACAAACACAAAATTATAAATCATTAGAAGATAATATTTCTGAATTTATCTTCCTTTCAACAAAGTAGGGTGCTATGAAGAACATTGTATTTTTAATTTCTTTGCTTTTTTCAATGTCGGTGATGTCTGCCGATATTTCCACGCCAAAGGCTGTTTTACAGGCGATGGATAAAGTGACAGGACGTGTGCAAAAAATAGAAATTGCCGTTGGTCAAACAATCCATTTCGGCGAAATTGATATCCATTTGGAAAAGTGTTTAAAAAAGCCCCCAGAAGAGATGCCCGAAAATGCGGCTTTTTTGAAAATTTATTATGCGGCCACACCAGAAAAAGAGGTCTTTAAAGGATGGATGTTCTCTTCTAATCCGGCTTTGTCCGCCATGGAAGATCCCGTCTATGATATCTGGGTGGATTCGTGTAAAGAAAATCAACCTGAAGTGGTCCAACTTCCTGAGGTAATTCAAGAATCAGAAGAACAAACGGAAATCGCAGAAGACCCTAATGAGCCGATTGAAGATTGATGGGATTTCCTTTTAAAAAACTTTGTATGTTTTGACAGGTTTGGGCATTGATTCGCCGTATCGCATCAAAAGAATTAAAGGCGATATGGGGCGTCATAATGACATTTTTTAATTGCATTAGTTTTAAATTGATTGTTGAAGTCAAAAGAAAGTTTTGATTACTTAAATTCGGGGAGGTTTCGGCTTCATCCCTTAATAAAAAATCTTCATTTTCCACGACATCTAAACCCGCACCCGCGACTTTTTCTTTTAAAATCGCTTTATAAAGGGCCATAGAATCAATTAAATCCCCGCGGGCTGTGTTGATAATCAACACACCTGTTTTCATCTTGTGAAAGGCCTTTTTATCCAATAGGTGATAGTTTTCTTTGGTGGAAGGAATATGCAGGGAAATAATATCACTTTGCTGATATAACTCATTTAAATCAGATACATAAAATTTTTCTAAATTTTTTTGATGATAAAGGTCGTATGCCACGATATTCATGTGAAAGCCTTGGGCAATGTTAATCATCTGTTGTCCGATAGACCCTGTACCGATAATGCCGATTGTTTTACCCGATAAATCAAAGCCTGTGTAATCGGGCATTTGAACGATATTAGAACGCATATCTTGGTTGGCTTGGATGATTTTGCGCTGTAAATTTAAAATCAGTCCAAAGGAAAATTCGGCCACTGTACAGGCCCCGTATTGGGGGACATTGGAAACCAAAATCCCATTTTCTTGACAATAATTTAAATCAATATGATTAAAACCTGTACTGCGTGTGGCAATCAGTTTCAGATTTTTAAATAACGCTAATCTTTTGTTATCCAATAGGCTGGAATGGGTAAAAACGCTGATAATTCGTGTGTCTAAATAGGGTTCTATCTTTTTTAAAGAAATATCTGAAAAAGGTTCCGTAAAAAAAAGATACTTACAATTTTGACAAGGACAACTGACGGCAAACTTGCGAATTTCTTTGTCCGCATCAAAAAATAAGATATTTTCCATTGTTCCTCCTGTTTTTTAAATAAGGAGGGGTTCAATAAAATTAAAGACCAAACAGCGTTAAAATTTCGGAAATTTTTGTTTTCAGGTCTTTTCTTTCCACTACTTGATCAATCATTCCGTGGTCAAACAGGTATTCCGATTTTTGAAAGTTCGGGGGCAGAACTTCATGAATTGTTTGTTCTATCACACGGGCCCCGGCAAACCCGATAATAGCATCCGGTTCGGCTAAAGTAATATCGGCCTGCATTGCAAAAGAAGCCGTCACACCGCCTGTGGTCGGATTCGTCAGAACGACAATATAGGGTAATTTTTTGTTGGCTAATTCTTTGACTGCTAAAATGGTGCGGGTCATTTGCATTAAGGACAAAATTCCTTCTTGCATTCGGGCGCCACCTGAGGCGGGAAACACAATCAGTCCAGCCTGTTGAATTTTAGCCAGTTCTGAGGCAACAATCAAGGCTTCGCCAACGGCTGTTCCCATAGATCCCCCCATAAAAGCAAAATTAAAGATAACTACGACCGCCCGATGCCCGTCGATTTTTCCATAGGCAACCTGAACAGCATCCTTTTGCCCTGTTTTTTTTCTGGATTCTTTTAAACGGTCTATATATTTTTTAATATCACGAAAATTTAAAGGGTCATCGGCTGTTTTGGGCAGTTGAATCAGGGTGTATTTTCCTGCATCAAAAATCAGGTTTAAACGTTCCAAAACGGGCAGGGTGAAGTGATAACCGCAATGGGGACACACATAGTGGCTTTGTGTGATTTCGGCGTGAAACAACATATTGGAACATTTGGGACATCTATCCCAAAAATTATCGGGAATATCTTTGCTGATTCCGACTTTTTTAACCGTAGGACGCTTTAAATTTTTAATCCAGTTCATGTTATTTTTTATTGAGGGCGTTTAAAACAGATTTACCGGCTTTAAACAAAGGAACATTTTTTTCTTTCACCAGCACTTGTGCGCCTGTTTTGGGATTTCTGCCCATTCTGGCTTTTCGGGCACGGGGATAGAAAATGCCGAAATTTCTGAGCTCTACACGGCCCCCGTTGATTAAAGTATTTTTAATCTCCTCAAAGATAATTTCCACAACCATTTTGGCATCTCTTTGGCTGAGGTCTGTCTTATCGGCAAGTTTATGAACGAGTTCAGATTTAATCATGTTTTTCTCCTTTTTTTCGTTATTTTATTGTTTTTTTACAGTTTTGTCAAGTGATGAATTCATGGCTTGAGCCCCTGACACAATGTCAATCAGTTCATTGGTAATTTGATTTTGACGTTCTTGTTGATAAATCAGGTCTAATTGAGCCAGTTTCTTTTCTATATTCTTTTCGGCCTGTTGCATATGCAACATACGAATATAATGTTCGCACGCAAGACTGGAAGTTAAAGCACGAATCAAAAACACAATCAGATATTCTTGGGATAATTCCGAAAACAAATTTTCATTTTCGGGAGAAATCAAAGGAATCATACGTCCCGACCAAGGTGTTTTTTTAAATTTTTCCAACACATCCGTAGAAAAAGGAAGCAATTGTAATTTTTCTGTCTTAAAAGAATTGTTTTCTTTTTGGTTATAAAATAAGACCACTTTTTCAAAGTTATCAGCAGAAATCAGTTGGTTGATTTTGGTTAAAAGAGTATCTGCTAATGAGGATATTTCATTTAAGGTATTAGAATTGGAATAAGAAAATTCAGGCTTGATGTTTTTACCCAAAAAGGTGGTGGTCATACGTTTGCCAACCGTAATCAATTTGATGGAAGATTTTGCATATTCCTGTTGAATCGTTTGCATTAAATCCCGATTAAAACGTCCCACTAATCCATTATCCGACCCAATCGCCACGACCAATGTCTTACCTGATTTTTGTCCATTGATTCTGTCGTTGAGCGAGAAAAATTCTTGTTGAAACAGACCATGAAAAGCCAACTTGATTGTGTGTGTATATTGATTTAAAGAAAGCAAGGCTTTTTCATATTGTCCTACACTGACCGAAGACAACAACTTCATAGTGGTCACAATACCATATAAATCATTTGTTGTTTTAATTCTTTTTTTCAGCGCTTCTTGGGTCATTTTTCCAAAGGAAGTCCTTTTTTAATAAATTCTTTTTGAAAAAGGGTAATCATCTGACGTTTATGTTCATCTGATACTTTTTCACGTTTTAAAATCCGTTTGACGACATCCGCAAATCTGGTCTGCATCACTTGATGGATCAGTGTTTGGGCTTTGACAATTTCTTTATCGTCCATATAGTCTAATAATCCTTCATTTAGGGCGATAAACAATCCGATTTGATCCACAACGGGAATGGGTTCATATTGTCTTTGTGTCAGGGCTGAACGAATCGCTTGACCTCTCTTTAACTTCATTAAAGTATCATTATCCATCTGCATACCGAATTTGGAAAAGGATTCCAATTCTTCAAATTGGGCGTAAAAGAGTTTTAAAGGCCCCACTAAAGACCGATAAGCAGGCAGTTGGGCTTCCCCACCGACACGGGAAACAGAACGCCCTGTATCAATGGCAGGCATAATCCCTTTTTGATAAAGGTCGTTAGACAGGTAAATTTGCCCGTCTGTGATTGAAATCACGTTGGTGGGAATATAGGCCGAAATATTTCCTGCTTCTGTCAAAACGATAGGCAGAGCGGTTAAAGACCCGCCACCGAACTTGGGACGTAAATGCGTGGCCCGTTCCAACAATCTGGAATGTAAATAGAAAATATCGCCGGGGTAGGCTTCACGTCCTGGGGGTGTTCTCAATAACAACGACATTTGACGGTAGGCTTGCGCATGGGCCGTTAAATCGTCATACACAACCAACACATCTTTGCCTTGATTCATAAAATATTCACCAATAGTTGTGGCGGAATAAGGCGCAATATATTGCATACCCGCTTCATCATCACCCGCGGCAATCACAACAATCGATTGGGAAAGCATATCGTGTTCTTCTAAAGTATGGATGACGCGGGCCGTATCACTTTGTCTTTGACCAATGGCACAATAAATACAAATAACATCATTTCCTTTTTGATTTAAAATGGTATCTACGGCAATGGCGGTTTTGCCGGTTTGACGATCCCCTAAAATCAGTTCACGCTGTCCCCGACCGATAGGGGTGAAACAGTCAATGGCTTTGATGCCCGTTTGTAAAGGAGCATCCACAGGTGCCCGCATCATAATTTCAGGGGCAGGGTGTTCAATAGGACTGGATTCTTTTACCAAAATCTTACCCTTATTATCCAAAGGATCACCCAACGGATTCAGAACACGTCCCAGCAGGGCCGAACCCACAGGAATACTTAAAATTTGGTGGGTGCGTATGGCTTTGTCCCCCGCTTTTAAGCCTTCGGAATTTTTCAAAAAGACCACCCCGACACTGTCTTCATTTAAAGTGTGCACCATACCGATAGCCTCATTTTTAAAGTGCAGGAGTTCATTTAGTTTGACTTCGCTTAAGCCCGAGATAAGGGCTGTTCCTGCTGACATAGACAGAATTTCATTGGCTTCTTTGACCTGTAAAGAAAAAGAGGTCTTTTTTAGGGCGGATTGAGTTATCTTTTTGGCATTTTTGGAAACGTTTCTAACCATACTTACTCCTTAACAGTTTCATTTTGAAGAAGGGATATATTCAAATTTTCTTCCAATTCATCAAAATAATTTTGAATTGTCCAATCTATGATCACAGAATCAATGCGTAATTCTATCCCAAAAATCAAATTTTCTTTTGTTTGGTATTTAATTTGACATTTTTGGGGAATACGGAACTCTTTTTTCAAAAAAACAGATATTTTCTTTTGCTGATTATTTGTTAAATTCTTGGATGAACTAACAAAAATAACCTTTTGATTTTTCAAAACATTATTTATCTTATCTTTGTATTTTTTTGAAAGAGTTGCACATTTTTCAAGAAAAAGGTCTAAAATACGATCCATCGGGGTATTTTCTGTCAATTTTGCCAGAATTTTTTCTGAAACTTTCACAAAATCTTGGCAAATCAAATGTAATGTTTCGGCTTTCAGTTGATTTTCTTCTTCTTGAAGGGCTTTCAGGGACTTTTCTCTAGAAACACTGATTTGTTCTTTTAACTGATTCAGTTCTTTTGTCCTGACCTTTTGTATTTCTTTTTCCAACGCCACTCTCTGTTGTTCTTCAAAAGCCTCATATTTTGCTTTTTCTTTTTGTAAATCAAGGTGCATTTTGTCTATTTCCTTACTTTTTTGGAAAATAGATTGATTTTCTTGATTGATTTCAGATTGCCGTTTTTCAATGACCTGTAAAACAGGACGATATAAAAAACGTTTTAATATCCAAACCAAAACAAACAGATTGATGATTTGGGCAATAAATGTCATTGGGTCAATCCCCATTGTATCTCCTTATTTTACGGTGTTTTCTATGACATAGTTCCAAAAAGGATTGGCGTATAAAATCAAAACAGTAATCACAAAAGCGTAAATAGCGGTTGATTCAATCATAGCCATTGCCACAAATAGCGTTCTGGTGATATTGGAAGATTCATCCGGTTGTTGCGCCATTGCTTTTAAGGCATTCGCGGCGGCATTTCCTTCACCTAAACCGGCAGAAATACCCCCGATAGAAATACATAAAGCTGCTGAAAAAACGGAAACAGCACCGATTAAAGAAATTTCATCCATTATAATTCTCCTTGATTGTATCGTTTGTTGTTTGACAAGGCTTTGGGGCTACTGCCGATACATATACAATAGCCAAAAGCGCAAAGATATAGGCTTGAATTGTGCCCGTAATCAGACCCAATACTTGCATAGGAATAGGAACGATAAAAGGTACCAACATCATTAAAACCGATGAAATGACCACTCCACTTAAAACATTCCCGTACAGACGGAAAGCCAAAGAAAAACAGGAAGAAAAATCACTGATGATATTCATGGGGGCCATGACGGGGGTGGGTTCAATGAATTTTTTAAAATACCCTTTAATGCCCGCGTTTTTAATGCCGTAGTAGGGGATAGCAAAGAACACACAACTGGCAAAAGCAACGGTCGTGGTCAAACTGCTGGTCGGGGATTTAAAAAAGGGAAAAATTGAAAGTAAATTACACATAGCAATAAACAAAAAGAAAGTACCGATAATCGCCAGATATTTGATGGGAGAATCCTCAGCGACATCTTTGATTTGTTTTTCAATACCCGAAATCATCATCTCCAATAAGACCTGTATTTTTCCAGGGTTTTTAGTTTTAAGGTTGTTGGTGAAAATATAACACAAAACAAACAATAAAAACATTACTACCCACGTATAAAACATTGTGGCATTGACCATCAATGACCCAATAAAAAATAACGCTGTCTTATCCAAATTTTCTATCATTTTTTTCGGGTTCCTTTTTTAAACTTTTTCACGAAAATAAAGCGCATGACAATAAATCCGAGGATGTAGGCCAAAAATTTATCTGTTTGGCATCCTGTTAAAATCAGGGTCAACAGGACAAATAATCCTAATCTTAAAATGGTTGTAAAGAGTAAAAAGAGACCTTTTTTTTGTACGGTCTGTAATTTTTGTAAAGTCTTCCATAAAGACCAACAATACAGGTATCCGACACAGGCCCCAATCAGGACAAATAAGAAGATGTTAATGCTTACGGACATTTTTCTCCTTTGTCAGTTGAAATGAATTTTTCAACCAAATGTTGGCATCAATCAGGCCGATAATAAACCCTAAAATGATGAAGTTTAGTTGCCACGAAAGCAGTTCGTGCGGAAAAACATGGTCTAAAAAAGCACCCAATAAAATCCCCATTAAAACAGGCAAAGCGACCTGTAATCCATAAATGCTGATCACTGAAGCATTAAAAAACAGTTCGCGTGAAGGACGACTTTGACGATGTTCTGTCTTTTTCACCAATTGAGACGCTGTTTTTTTAAGATGTTTTTCTAAATCAGACACTGAAATCCCCCTGTTTATTTAATTGCATTAGACCTTTTGTCAGACCTACTTCTAATCGTGTCAAAGAAAGTAGGGCTTCTTTCCTGTTTTCTTCCATTTCTTGGAAAGAAACTTTAATCTGAGTTTTTAATTTTTCTAAATCATTATTTTCAATCGCCAGCGGTGTGGAAAGCAGGACTTCATTTCCTTTTTTTACAATAACGCCTTTTTGACACGCCACATAATAAAGTTTATCATTTTCCTGATATTGTACAATGGTGGGTTTTAAAGCATTGACGAAATCCATATGCTTGGGTAAAAGGGTGAAAAAGCCGTCCAAGGCTTCAAAATCAACCTTTTGAACTTCTTTATCTAAAAAAACAGACATAGGTGTTAAAATTTTTAATCTCATTTATTTTTCCGTTTTTCTGCTTTTTTGATGGCTTCTTCTACTGTGCCGACCATAAAGAAATCATCTTCTGTTAAATCTTTAAATTCACCTGATAAAATTCTTTGACAACCCGCAATCGTATCCTTTAAATCCACAGAACGTCCGGGCATTCCCGTGAACTGATTAGTGGTGTAAAAAGGTTGGGTTAAAAAGCGTTCTAATTTTCGGGCTGTCAGAACAATTTGTTGGTCTTTTTCGGGCAGTTCGTCAAACCCGAGCATCGCAATAATATCTTTTAATTCTTCATATTGTGCCAGTGTCTTTTTAACAGCAATTGCGGTTTGATAATGTTCTTCCCCGACAATCCCGGGGGTCAGCATATTTGAATTAGATTGCAACGGATCCACCGCGGGATACAGACCTTGAGCTGCCCGATTTCTGGACAACACAATACTGGAAGACAAGTGGGCAAAAGTATGGGTAGCAGACGGGTCCGTAAAATCATCCGCAGGTACATAGACCGCCTGAATAGAGGTAATTGCGGCTTCAGCCGTGGAAGAAATTCGTTCTTCTAAATCGGCCAAATCTGTGCCCAAAGTCGGTTGATAGCCCACTCGGGACGGAATTTGTCCCAATGAAACAGAAACTTCTGAACCCGCTTGAATAAAACGGAAAATGTTATCAATAAGAAGTAAAACATCTGTTTTCTTTTCATCCCGAAAATATTCTGCCATGGTTAAAGCGGACAAAGCGACCCGAAAACGTACCCCGGGGGTTTCGTTCATTTGCCCAAAGACCATGACCGTTTTGGGTAAGACACCGGCGGCCTTCATTTCCTGATAGAGTTGTTCGCCTTCACGGGAACGTTCACCGATACCCGCAAAGATACTGACACCTTCATAACGGCCGACCATGTTATTGATCATTTCTGTAATTAAAACAGTTTTACCCACACCGGCACCGCCAAATAATCCCGCTTTTCCCCCACGTTCCATAGGGCTCAACAGGTCAATGGCTTTAATGCCTGTGATGAAGATTTTATTAGACACATCTAATTTTGAAATCGGTTGGGCAGGGGCGTGAATAGACCTGGTGGGGACATTTTTTAAAGGGGCGATATTGTCAATTGTTTGACCCAAAACATTAAACATACGTCCCAAAGTTTTAGAGCCAACAGGAACGCTGATTTGATAACCTAAATCAATCACTTTCATCCCACGGGATAGCCCCTGTGTATCCCCCATTGCCAAACTGCGCACCGTGGTGGCATCAATATAACTTTGGACTTCTAAAATCAAATTGCCCACTTTTAATGCTTGATAAATCGGGGGCAGATGGTGTTCAAATTTGACCTGAACCACACTCCCAGAAATCGCAATAATTTTTCCCGAATTAGAAACCATTTTTCCCCCTTAAATATTTCATTTTCAAAGTTTAGATTTTTTTTAAATCAGTGTCAAGTAAAAAAACGTAAATTTGACAAAAAAGGCTTTTGGGTGTATAATTTATTCTTATGGAAACACGCCCTTTTTTTAAATTTCATTTTGAATCAGGAAAACCTGAAGCCGATGAGGCTTGCTCTTTTTGTCAAACCCATTACGGACAACATGAGTTGGAACAGGCTAATATCCATGTGGTTTTAGGGGGAGACGGTTCTGTTCTATCCGCCATTCATAAACAAATTGAAAAAGGAATAGATTTACCGATTTTTGCTTTAAATTACGGGTCGGTCGGACGGATGTGTAATCATCCGAATTTAGACGATTTACCAAGACGTATTCAATCCGCTCAAACTCAAGAAATGATACCTTTAAAATTGACGGCTACATCCGCTAAAAATGGGGAAAAATTGACCGCGTATGCCATCAACGAATTTTCGGTGTTGAGGGAGTCTCCGCAGGCGGCTCATTTACTTTTGACTTTAAAGGATAAAAATTTTATGTATAAAATGCCCGTAGAGGGGGATGGTGTTATTCTGGCAACGCCAATGGGAAGTTCCGGTTATTATGCGAATATAGAGGGTGAAAAAAAACCGATACCTGAAAAATTTTTAGGTCTGCGTTCGGTGAACAGTAAAACGCATTTAGACTTAATGATTACAGAGCATTCAAAAATTGCCGTGAATAAGAAACAAGGCCAAAAAAGACCTATTATGATAGAGGGAGACGGACAAAGATTTTCGGATATTTCTCGGGCCGTTATTTCTTCTGCTTTTGACAAAAAGAAGACCCTTTTATTTGAAAAGTATCGGCAAAATCAGCGTTGATATAAACGATTTGAATCGGCGCAGTCATTATTGATAGCGATATCAAATCCTTCGCCACAGCAAGCATCATCCAAAGAATAGGTAAAAGAACTGTCCGTATAGTTGGGCACATAATGGCAACATCCGCCTTTTCCATCGGCATAAGGATTACTGCCTTTACATTCACATTCTCTTGACCCTAAAGCACAGGGCAGGCATTTATTGTCCTGTAAATAACTGCTGATAGAACAAATCGGGCTGTTTTTTACCTTTAAATCAATATTATAATAAAGGGCCGTGCAATCTTCATTTGTTCCCTGTATCAAAGAATAGGAGCCCGCCATTTGCTTAATCTGTTGGCAAACTTCCTCTTCCTGTTTTGAAAGAATCAGTTTAAATTGACTTTTATTGATTTTTTCTCCACCCAAAAAGATATCGCCGTTATCTTTAAATTCGTTGAGGGTAATTTGTTTACCGTCTTGAATTTGTACAGAAACGGTAACGGCACGTTGGTTGGCTTTGTTCAGGATGTTTTCCGCGGCGCGCTTATTTAGGGCCAAATAATAACTGATAACGGCAATGACAGCCAAGATAAAAACAATACCAAACACTGCCACAACTTCTAATTTGGTTGCGCCAGATTCCGAAGATTTTTTAGAAAAAGTCATCTATCTACTCCTTTTTTTCGTATTCTGATATTTTTTTAAGGTCTTGTCAAGTGGTATTTTTTATCTGGGAATTAAAAATTATTTCTTGATTTTTTGTCTTATTTTAAGTAAAATTATACTTATTTTAAAAGGAGAAGGATATGCAAGAAAAATTATCCCAAATTAAAATGACGGTGATGCCCGCCATTGAAAGCGCCAAAACATTGGCCGATTTAGATGCTATTCGTGTCGGTGTCGTTGGTAAAAGCGGTTCTTTAACAGGATTGATGAAGGAATTAGGAAGTCTTTCTATTGAAGAAAAAAAGACCTTTGGTGCCCAAGTGAATCTTTTTAAGGGCGAAGTGATAAAGGCTATTGAAGAAAAGAAAAACGCTTTGGAAGAGGCGGAACTTAATCAAAAATTGCAATCCGAATCTGTGGATGTGAGTCTGCCTTGTCGCCCTGAACAGATGGGGCGTATCCATCCGATTACGCAGGCGACCGAAGAAGCCCTCACCATTTTTGCCCAAATGGGATTTGAATTGGCGGAAGGCCCAGATATTGAAGACGATTGGCATAATTTTGAAGCCTTAAATCTGCCCAAAGAACATCCTGCCCGTCAAATGCAGGCGACTTTCTTCTTTGATAATAAAAATATGCTCAGGACTCAAACTTCCGGTGTGCAAATTCGGACAATGGAAAATAAAAAGCCCCCTATTAAGATTGTATGTCCGGGGCGCACTTATCGTCGGGATTATGATGCGACACATACGCCGATGTTCCATCAAATAGAAGGACTTGTAATTGATGAAAAAACAAATTTAGCGAACTTAAAGTCCGTGTTATTGGAATTCTTTAAACTCTTTTTTGAAACCGAGGATGTCAAAGTGCGTTTCAGACCTTCTTACTTCCCATTTACAGAGCCTTCCTATGAAATGGATTTAGGTGGTGTGATGGCCAAAAACGTGGGTAAAGAATGGTTGGAATTACTGGGGTGCGGTATCGTGGATCCGCGCGTGTTGGAAAATTGCCATATTGATCCCAAAAAATACCAAGGGTTTGCTTTTGGTATCGGATTGGATCGTTTGGCAATGATGAAATACGGGATTAAAGATTTGCGTTCTATGTTTGAAGGCGATATGAAATGGATTAAACATTATGGCTTTTTGCCTTTGGATATCCCGACAATTACCAGTGGTCTTTCATGTAATGGAGGTAAAAAATGCGATTAGGTTTAGCAACTCTTAAAAAATATTTAAATACTCAAGCGTCTGTGTCGGAACTGGCTGATAAGATGACTCAAATCGGTTTGGAAGTGGAAGAAATCCAAGATTTATCCAGTTCTTTACAGGGCTTTATCGTTGGGGAAATTATTACCGTTGATCAACATCCCAACGCTGATAGACTTCATGTTTTAACGGTCTTTGACGGACAAAAAAATATCCAGATCGTGTGTGGCGCGCCGAACGTTAAAGTGGGGATGAAATCTATTTTGGCACAACCCGGGTGCTTGATTCCTAAATTTAATGAAAAATTAGAAGTGGGAAAAATTCGCGGGGTTGAATCCAACGGGATGTTGTGTGCTGAAGATGAACTGTTGATTGGGGAAGATCACACAGGTATTATTGATTTAAAGACAGACTGTAAAGCAGGAACACCCGCGGCTGAAGCGTTAAAGGCTGATGTTGTGTTTGAAGTCAATGTAACCCCCAATCGTCCCGATTGTTATGGGGCCAAAGGTATTGCCCGTGATTTATCCGCCACCGGTATCGGTGAATTTGTGGATAGTCCTGTGCCTGATATAAAAGGGTCTTTTGAATCGCCTGTTTCTGTTCAAATTGATTCCTCTGCTTGTCCGATTTATACAGGTCGTTTTATCAAAAATGTGCAAAATGGGGAAAGTCCTGATTGGATGAAACAAGCCCTGATTTCTGTCGGGCTTCGTCCTATTTCTGCTTTGGTGGATATTACGAACTATTTAAATATCGCCGAATGTCGTCCTTTACACGTTTTTGATGCGGATAAACTGAAAGAGAATATCTTTGTGCGTCAGGCTCAAGAAGGTGAAAAGATTCAAGCCTTGGATGACAAAGAATATACTCTGACACCTGATGTATGTGTGATTGCTGATGAAAACAAAGCGCAATGTATGGCGGGTGTGATGGGCGGGGTGGATACTGCCGTTTCCAAAGAGACGAAAAATGTCTTTTTGGAATGTGCCTATTTTAATCCTGCTGATGTGGCTAAAACGGGTATTTTAACGGGGGCTCAATCTGATTCCAGAACACGTTATGAACGTGGTATTGACCCGAAAAGTACTTTAGATGACAACGCGCGCGTCACCCAAATGATTTTAGACCTTTGTGGTGGTGAGGCCAGTCAAATTGTTGTGGCGGGAAAAGAACCCGATTGCACACCAGTCATTGACTTTGATTTCAATGAAGTGGAACGTTTGATTGGAATGAAAATCCCCCAAAAAGAGATGGAAAACATCTTGACAAAGTTGGGCTTTGAAGTAAAAGGAAACAAAATTACGGTTCCTTCTTGGCGTTCGCATGATGTGTCTTTGCCCGCTGATTTGGTGGAAGAAGTTGTCCGTATCTATGGTTTGGATAATCTGCCCGAAGCCAAAATGCGTGCCGAAACACTGCCGATTGGCACATTACTCCCACATCAAAAAAGGGAAGTGGCTGTGCGTCGTGCGTTGGCTGGTCGTGGGTTAAATCAAGCAATTACTTGGTCTTTTATGGATTCAAAGTTGGCAAAATACTTTGGGTCAAAAGGTGTCAAATTGTCCAATCCGATTGCTTCGGATTTGGATGAAATGCGTCCGTCTTTGGTGGGAAATCTGCTTTCTGCTGTGGCACGCAATCAAGCGACCGGCACAAACGATGTGCAACTTTTTGAAGTAGGACCCGAATTTTATTCCGATAAAGCGGGCGACCAAAAGTTGGTGGCTTGTGCGGTGCGGGCGGGAAATTATTTGCCTGCTACTTGGAACAATGTTGCCAGACCCGTGGATGTCTTTGATGCCAAAAAAGATGCTTTAACGGCTTTAATGGCGGCGGATGCTCCCGAAAATTTAACGGTCTATAAAAATGCCCCCGCATGGTATCATCCGGGACGCAGTGGCTCATTACAATTGGGGAAGAATAAAGTCGCTGTCTTTGGTGAAATTCACCCGAAGATTTTAAAGGCTTTTGACATCAAAACACCCGTGGTTGCCTGTGAGGTCTATTTGGATGATTTGCCACCGATGAAGAAAAAAGAAAACAAAATGGTAAAAGAGTTTAAAAAGTCCGCATATCAATCTGTTGAACGTGATTTTGCCTTTGTGATGGATAAGGCTGTAGAGGCACAAAAGTTGCTGGCCAGTATCCAAAACACGGATAAGAATTTGATTCAATCTGTGTCTGTGTTTGATGTTTATGAAGGCGATAAACTGCCCGAAGGGAAAAAACAAATTGCGGTCAAGGTTGTGATTCAGTCTATGGAAAAGACCTTGACAGATGCCGAAATTGAAACACTTTCACAACAAATTTTGAATTTTGTTTCAAAAAATACCGGCGCGGTTTTACGTTCCTAAAAAATAAACAGGTAAAAGAGAAGCCCCGAATAATCGGGGCTTTATTTATTTTGTATAACCTGTCAGATGTTCTTTGTTTTCCTCATACGATTGATGGGCTTTTTCAATCAGTTTCAGGGCTTCTTCGGGGCCCAAAAACTTATCAATCTTCACACGCTTTTTTTCCAAGATTTTATAGTCTTCAAAAAAGCGTTTCAGCATTTTTAACAAATGCGGGGGGAGTTGCCGAATATGACCATAGCATTGATAGGCCGGATCATCTTCATGAACGGCAATAATTTTATCGTCCGGTTCACCGCTATCAATCATCTTCATCACGCCGATGGGACGTGCCCGCATAATCGTTAAAGGAGAAACAGGAAATTGTCCCAAAACCAAAATATCCAAAGGGTCGTTATCTTCACAATAGGTCTTTGGAATAAAACCATAGTTAGCGGGATAGTGCACCGCACTGTATAACACACGATCAACCTTTACCAGACCGCTGTTTTTGTCCAACTCATATTTCAATTGAGAACCTTTGGGGACTTCAATAATAGCGGGGATAATTTTTGGAAATTGCGGATAGAGTGAAACTTGATGCCATGGATGCATTTTTATTCTCCTTTTAAAATAGGGTCATTTTATGACGAAAGTATATCATTGTCAAGGAATTTATTCTTCTTCCTCTTCTGATTCAGGTTCGGATACAGTGGACAAAGGCTTGATTTTGTCTATTTTAACACCGGGAAATTGCTTTAAGATAGAACTGACATCAGACCTTTCTTTTAAATGATCCATGGCTAATTTTTCTTTTTGAACTTTCTTTTCGGATTCTGTGGGATTGCCACCTGATTTTTGAATATCCAAGACCCATTTTTCCCCCGTCAATTTTTCCAAAAAGCGCACCAAATCAGCGGATAAATTTTTGGGTGCATTTGGTGTAAAGGAACAAGATATTTTTTTATCGCCGATTTCAATCAGATGAATCATACTTTCAATATAATGGGCCAACAATTGTTCCGAATTGGAACGGGCTAAATTGGCTAAATCCGCCATAGAGTGAAAGAGAATAGGGGCTGTGTGGGGTGCTGCCTTCTGTACAGCGGGGCTTTTTTGAACGCTTGGCAGAACGACCTGTTTGGCCGATTCTTTGACTTGAGCCAGCATCTTTTCCGGTGTTTCCATAATTTGTGAGGCGTAAATCAAACGGACCAAGACCATTTGCAAAGAATGTAAAGGGTTTGAGGCTTTTTTGATTTCCTCTGTGGCCTTGGCCAACAGTTGCCAGAATAAAGTTAAAGACCCTATAGAAATTTGATTTGCCATTTCTGTCAATTTTGCTTTTTCATCCGGATTTAATAATTGATTTGAACTGGTATTTTTTAATGTTTTTTCGGTGGTCAATTCGTAAATTAAAGTCATTAAATCTTGTAAGATTTGTAAGGGTTCAGCCCCCAGATTATATTGTTCTTCCAAATTTTGAAAGACCGCCGCTACATCCCCGTTTAAGATATTTTTATAAAGGGCAAAAAGGGTGTTCCTATCGGCCAATCCCAACATCTGACGCACCTTTTCCAACGTAATGTCTGTTGGAAAATGAACCAGAGTTTGATCCAACAAAGAAAGAGAATCGCGCACAGATCCTTCGGCCGCATGAGCCAGCAACATGGCCGCATCATAGGGAAGGTCTGCATTTTCCAATTTGGCGATTTTTTGTAAGTATTCCGCCAATGGTTTTTCTGAAATTCTTTTTAAATCAAAACGCTGACAACGCGACACAATAGTAACGGGCACTTTACGAATTTCTGTGGTGGCAAAAATGAATTTAACCCGTTCCGGTGGTTCCTCTAAGGTCTTTAAAAGGGCATTAAAAGCCGCCTTTGACAACATATGGACTTCGTCAATAATATAGATTTTAAATCTGGCCGAAACAGGATTATATTTCGCCCCTTCAATAATTTCACGAATGTTATCCACGCCTGTATTACTGGCGGCATCAATTTCAATAACGTCTATGTCTGAATCGTTGGTAATATCCAAACAATGACGGCATTTGCCGCAAGGGTTAGGGGTCATTGTGCCATGCCCGTCTTCCCCGATACAGTTTAATCCTTTGGCAATAATGCGGGCCGAGGTTGTCTTCCCGATTCCGCGAATTCCAGTCAACAGATAAGCCTGAGCCAGTTTATTTTGTTGTATGGCGTTTGTAATGGTTTGAACTAAGGCTTCTTGCCCCAGTAAATCGGCAAAAATTTGAGGTCTGTATTTTCGGGCAAGGACAACATTATTTTGGGGCATGGTGTATTCCTTTTGTGTTATAGGTGGAAGGATACGACCTGCTAAAAGGATAAAATGGGCTGCTTTCTTCCGAACCTGACCCGCTGTTTTAAACCAGCACCCACACCCTTCCGAGTGTTATGATATGATAAAATACCCCAAATGTCAAGAAAAAGTATCTAATTAAAGGATATTTTTTGTCCTGTTTTTATCTGATGGCGGGCGATTTCCCCCGCGTTGATTTCCACTACCTTGGTAATGGGATAACGACTGGAAATAAGATTCAGGTTATGGGGGATTGCATTTTGATGAATATGCTTGATTGTATTTGTGTTATCAATAAACAGCATATCCAAAGGAATATAGGTATTTTTCATCCACATATTGACGATTTGAGGTCTGGAAAACGTAAACAGCATCCCTTGATTTGGGGGCAGGTTTTTACGATTCATCAGACCTATTTCTCTTTTAACAGGGGTATCGGCGACCTCTAATTGATAGGATACTTCTCCTTCCTCTGTTTGAATGTTGATTTGTGTGCTAGAATTGACATCGGCACCAACATCCAGCCCCAAAAAACAACACAATAAAAAAGTGAAAATTTTAATCATTAAATTTCATTTGGTCATAATTAAACAGAAAAGTATTTGCTTTTAAAAGGTCTTTTATTTTTTGGGGATAAAACACATCTTCTGGCATATACACATCTAAACCTGAGGCAAAATTTAACGCATAACGTGGGGAATCTTTTTGTTCCCGTCTGGTGCGGACGCGACGCCATTCATCATAGTTGGGGGTGCCGTTCATTTCTTTGACATAAGCGGAGGTTGCCGCAATCATATCCGGATATTCCACAAAGTCATAATGGTCTTTATCTTTCCAACCTTTTTGTGCATAAATAGACGCAAGATTTTCTTTTCCCCAATTTGTTTGCAGGGCGGCTTGAGAAATGGCCATAGACAAGGGAATTTCATCAATTTTATATTCTAAATCATTTATTTTGGTCAGGATTGTTTTTAAAACAATCGCATCATATTTTTCCACTAAATAATTAAAATAGGCTTGTTCTTTTTGGGTCCATTTTTCCCCTTTGTTATATTTTTGTTTTAAAAGATTAAACAAGACTCTTTCGGATAAAATTTGTTCATTTTCGCGTAAAATTAAAGCCCCGACGACTTTTGAAAACAGTTCTTTATTTCCTTTGTCTTTAAAATCAGCAGGCAGGTGTTTGATAAAAACACGGGGCAGTGTGCCTTCGGAAGAAATAAAAAGGCTTTCCAGTTCTTTGGTTGTTTTTGGTGAGATTTCTTCCCCTTGAACAGGGGCAGTTAAAACAGGAAACAGTGTATCAAAATTCGTCTTACTTTCTTTGGCAAAAACCGGATGAGTGAACATGAATCCGACCAAAATTAAAAACAGATATTTCATTTTTCCCCCTTATCGTTTGATAAAAGATTTAATTTGACCTAATTGGATGCCTTTACTTAAAATCAGCGTTATCAAATAAACGGTCCCCGAAACAATAATAATTGTTCCCAAACTGATGATTTGATAGAATTGATTGATATTCGGGAAGAAATAGTTTTGTGATAATAATAAGATATGAATCATCAATCCCATAATCAGAACCGAAAACAGCAAGCGTGGAAATCTGAATTTAAAGACCTGATCAAAAGAAAATTCGGGATGACGAATCAGTCGGAACAGATATTGGGCCGCGTTGATCCACACACTGCAGGTGGTCGCCAAAGCGATACCGGCGTATCCCCAAAATTGCATAAAAATTAAGGCTAAAGAAGAATTTAAAATCACACCGATAATGGCAATTTTAACAGGGGTTGTTGTATCCCCGCGGGCATAAAAGAACGGGGCAAAAGTTTTGGTGGCCATATAGGCAGGCAGTCCCAAAGAAAAGATTGCCAAAGCCCTGGCAGTATGCAGGGTATCTTCTGCGGTAAAGACCCCATATTGAAACAGGGAAAAAATCACAGGTACTGACAGCATAAACAGCCCCACCGCCGCAGGTACAGACATAGCCAAAGAAATTTCCAGACCTCTGTTTAAATGGGTATTGGCTTGTTCTAATTCGCCTGTTTTGACGTGCTTGGATAAAACGGGAAGCAGGGCGGTTCCAATCGCGACCCCGATAATACCAATAGGTAATTGAAAAACGTGGTGAGCGTAATTGAGCCATGAAATCGCTCCCGCTCCGACAAAAGAAACAAAAAGGGTATCCAAAAACAAATTGATTTGATAAACACCAGACCCTAAAATCCCCGGGGCCATTTTCTTTAACAGTTCCACAACATCTTGGGACAGATGACCAAAGACTTTAAACGGAGACGCAAGTTTAAAAATCAGACCTGATTTTTTAATGTGCCACAATAAGAATAAAAACTCTAAAACACCCGCAACGGTCACCCCTATGGCTAAAGCATAAGCGGGGGCTGCCTCTCCCGATAAAAAGGGTGTTAAACAGAGCAAGAAAAAAATCATTGTCAGGTTGAGTAAAACAGGCGTAAAAGCGGCCGCCCAAAATTTCCCAACGGAATTGAGCATCCCTGAAAACAACGATACCAACGATATAAACAGCAAGAAAGGAAAAGAAATACGGCTTAAACTGGAAGCCAGTTCCAATTTTCCCGAAATTTTATCAAAGCCCGGGGCAAGTAAAAAGATAACCCCCGGCATAATGATTTCCATAATGACGGTAAAAATCAATAGGACATAAAACAGAAAACTGAAAACGGATCGGGCAAATTCCAGGGCGGATTGTTTGCCTTTTTTATTGAGTTGCCCTGTAAATAAAGGTACAAACGCAACATTGAGGGCACCTTCGGCAAACAGGCTTCTGAATAAATTGGGAAAACGCCAGGCCACAAAGAAAGCGTCC
The DNA here is from genome assembly GCA_045598925.1 of Alphaproteobacteria bacterium. Lineage (GTDB taxonomy): Bacteria > Pseudomonadota > Alphaproteobacteria > CAAHEQ01 > UBA3637 > UBA3637. The sequence goes on along the minus strand of JAZRVC010000001.1, from coordinate 23,900 downwards.
GCCATCATGCTGGCCCCTAAAAATCTGGCCATCAAAATATCGCGAATAAACCCTACCACACGACTGATGGCGGTGCATCCACTTACTGTTGCAATAGATTTTAATAATGACATAAAATTATCCTAACTGATTTTTGGGTATTTTTCAACTTTTTTTTGAAAAACCAATACCCGTTCAATACCGTTATAGTCCGTATAGGTCTTTTTTAATCGCCAGTGTTCGGCTAAAAAGATTTGATGGACCTCTTTTTTTTGTCCGATACCAATTTCCAAAAACAAAAGGGGCAACCCTTGTATTTTGGCCAGCACCCGATAGTAATCCAGCCCGTCTTTCCCGCCGTCCAGCGCAATTTTCGGGTCATAGCATCTGACATTTTTTTTCAGTTTTTTGACCTCTTGTGTGGGAATATAGGGGGGATTGGAAACCGCAAAATCATATTCTTCCAACAATTTTAAAACGCGCATATCCTTGCGGTGTAAAAAAGCCCGCACTTTATTTAATTTAATGTTTTTCTGGGCGATTTTAATGGCCTTTGGGGAAATATCCAACCCCGTTCCTTTAGCATTAGGATATTCCATTAAAAGTGAAACCAAAAGACAACCGCTGCCTGTGGCAATATCCAAAAAAGAGTAGGGCTTTTTTTTATCAGGAATTAAATCCAACACGGCGCGAATCAGTGTTTCCGAATCAGGGCGAGGATCCAAAACATCTTTAGACACCAAAAAATCACCCCGCCAAAAAGAACGATGTCCCAAAATTTTAGATAGGGGTTCTTCTTTTTTGCGTCTTTGAATAATTTCTTGGATTTTCTTTTCGTCTGAGGTTTCCTCTAAAATCCATTCAGCCTCTAAAGAAGGTGTATCAGTAATGCCTTTTAGTTGCTGAATCAGATTTTGTTTTGTAATCATTTTAAATTTCCGCTAGTTGCGCCATTTGGTTTTCTGTAATCAACGCATCAATAAAATCGTCCAACCCTTCACCGTTGAGCACGGTTGGTAATTGATAGACCGTTTTATTGATACGATGGTCTGTTACCCGTCCTTGTGGATAGTTATAGGTACGAATACGTTCGGATCTATCCCCGGACCCCACCTGATTTTTTCTGTTGGCCGAACGTTCTTTATCCGCTTTTTGGCGTTCCATATCGTAAAGCGCTGTTCTTAAACGCATCATGGCTTTTTCTTTGTTCTTGAATTGAGAACGTTCTTCTTGGCATTCTACCGCGATTCCTGTCGGTTTATGAACGATTCGGATAGCACTATCTGTTTTATTGACGTGCTGACCGCCCGCACCACTGGCGCGACAGGTCGTAATTTCCAAATCTGCTTCATTGATTTGTACATCCACTTCTTTGGCTTCCGGTAAGACAGCCACGGTAGCCGCCGAGGTATGAACACGTCCTGAAGTTTCTGTTTCGGGAACACGTTGAACGCGATGCACACCCGATTCGTATTTTAATCTGGCAAACACAGAAGAACCGCTGATTTGCGCGACCGCTTCTTTAAAGCCCCCTAAACCCGTTTCGTTTAAATCTAAAGTTTCAAATTTCCATCTTTTTAAGGCCGCATAACGTTCATACATACGGAACAATTCGGCGGCAAACAGGGCGGCTTCTTCGCCACCTGTGCCCGCGCGCACCTCTAAAATCACGTTGCGTTCATCGGCTTCATCTTTGGGCAAAAGTAAGACCTGCATTTGATGTTCCATTTGTGGAATTTTTTCTTTTAATTCATAATACTCGTCATGGGCCATTTGCTTGAGTTCTGGGTCTAACGTGTTGTCTTCCATCATTTGGCTGTCTTCTTCCAATTGTGTCTGAGTCTTCAGGTATTCTTGGCCGATTTGCACAATTTCTTCCATCGCAGACAACTCTTTTGACAAAGCAATAAAGGTTTCCCGATCTTGTTCTTGTGTCAACAATTGTGTCAATTCGGCGTGCCGAGCCAAAATTGTTTTTAATTTTTCGTTAAAATTCATTGTATTCCCCGAAAAAAAGTTAATAGGTGTTTATAAAAACTTGTCCCCTAAAAACTAATCTTCGTCCTCAATATCTTCCAAATCAGTGTTTTGTTCTTTTCCCAATGTTTTAACTTTTTTACCATCTAGATATAAATCCAAAGCACCGGCTCTTCCTGTACTGACAGCAATATCAGAGAAAGAAATTTTGGGGATATAATGTTCATTTTTGATTAAAACTTTATCCAAAAGAATCTTATTGTTATCCGTATCTTTGATGCTGACCCAAATACGTTCTCTGGCCACAAAAGCAATCGGCGCCTTAAAAACATCCTCAGAAATTTCGGCAATTTCAGGTTCTGCTTTCTTTTCTTCCTCTACGACCGGTTCAGGTTCGGGCAAAGCGACTTCCTCAACAACCGGGGCAGGGACTTCTATCTTATCTTTTGATACTAACGCTTCCGGATATAAATAAGCGGCAATTAAATACCAAATAATATAAATAGCCAAGACAATTCCCAAAATCTCACACAAGGTCTTAAAACTGGGAAGAGGGAATTTCTTTTCCAACACTAACATATCCAAAGGTTCTGTTTTGGTATCACTTGTCTCTTTATAGAAAAGTTCCACTAAATCGTCCGGATTCAGTCTTAAATACTTCGCATAGTTTCTTAAAAAACCAATCGCATAACTACGGGCAGGGAAAGCATAATAACGCCCCTTTTCCAAAGCGTCCAAATAGTTCCCTTTAATACGTAATATGTCGGCCACGTCTTCAATTTCTAATTTTCTTTTTTTACGGGCTGTTTCCAATATCCCACCCAAAGAAAGTTCAGCAGGTGTTTCAACAACCACCGGACGTTTTTTTTCAGTTGATGTGTCAATCTCTGCACGAACTGTTTTTTGTTTTTTTGATTTTGGCATTAGATTCCCTTTCATTTGTTGTTTTTTTTTACGTATTATAGTCATTTTTTATGAATTGTCCAGTTTTATTTCATATGTATCAGAAAAAAACTGATGATAGCGGCTGCTCCTAAGGCCGGACCATAGGCTCCTTTCTTATGTAAATCTAAAATGGAAAAAATCACAAAAAAGATAAAAGACAGCACCAGGGTTATGCTTAAACCCACAATTCCCAACCACGCGCCCAAGGCCGTAATCATTTTGACATCCCCGCATCCGAGTTCTTTTTGAGGTGAAAACGCCAGTACCATCACGGATAGGACGGAAACTAGATAGCCGCCAATGGCACCCGTCAGGGCCATTTCCAAAGAAAAATCGGAGGATTTTGTGGCAAATAAAATACCCAACATCAAAAGGGGGAGAGTGAAAAAGTCAGGTAAAAGCCAATAAAGAGCATCTATGACCATACAAGCGCACACTACCCAAATAAAAACACAGGAAAAAGTCTGTAAAACAGGGGGAATGACCAGATAAACACCTGTAAAAAGACATGCGCACATGATGGCCCAAAAAACACCCCAGTAATAAAGTTTTTTATTGAGCCGTTGCCATAATAAATAGCGTTGAAGGTCTTTTTTTGCGGGGATTTTTGGAAAATGGAACAGGCGTAAAATTATACTTCCGGGGTCGGCGGGAACCAACTTACCAAATCGTCCCGCGATAAATGGAAGAATAAAACCGAAAACAACTCCCCATAATGCAAAAATAATCATATTTTTCTCCATAGAGCCTATTTATGCACAAAAAAAGAAAAGATGCAATAAAATTCTTTATTTTTTTTAAAAAAAAGATTATACTGTAGTCCTAATCACAAAGGAGAAAAAAATGATTCGTGATGAAATTAAAAAAGCGCTTGTTGAAGCCATGAAAAACCAAGATAAAGAAAAAGTGGCCACTTTAAGATTGATCAATGCGGCCATTAAAGATAAAGATATTGCAGATAGAAGCAAGGGAAATTATAACGGTATTGATGAAGCGGGTATCCTGTCTTTGTTGCAAACAATGATTAAACAACGTAAAGAAAGTATTGCGATGTACCAACAAGGAAACCGCATGGATTTAGTGGCACATGAACAGGGTGAAGTGGATGTGATTCAGGCCTTTTTACCCAAACAAATGACCCCGGAAGAAATGACCGCCGAAATTCAAAAGGTGATTCAAGAAGCGGGGGCAACCTCTATTAAAGATATGGGAAAAGTCATGGGCATTTTGCGTGGTAAATACGCCGGCCAAATGGATTTTGGTGTGGCTTCCGGTATTATTAAACAAGAACTGTCAAAATAAAGATGCAATTTACACCCGAGTTTTTGGATTCTTTACGAGAACGAATCGTTCTATCAGACCTGATAGGACGACGGGTGAAATTGACCCGAAAAGGACGTGAATCGTTGGGACTTTGTCCTTTTCACCACGAAAAGACGCCTTCTTTTACAATCAATGATGATAAAGGATTTTATCATTGTTTCGGTTGTGGCGCCCATGGGGATGCGATTCGTTTTTTGGTGGATTTTGATAAGATGCCTTTTCCCGAAGCGGTGGAAATGTTGGCGAATATGGCGGGGGTTCCGTTGCCAAAAACAGACCCGCAAGAACAGTTTCGTCAAGAAAAGCAATCGCAGTTGGCACAGATTATGGAAATTGCCTGTCAATATTTTGAACAAGAAATTTCTTTGGAATCTGGACAAATCGCTAAAGACTATTTATTAAAAAGAGGCCTGTCCGAAGAAACAATCCAAAAATATCGTTTGGGATATGCGCCCCGCGGAAACGGATTGATTAAAAAACTGCAACAAAATAAAATAGATTTAAAACAAGCACAAAAGTTGGGGTTATTGGCTTTTAATCAAGCCAGAAATATGTGGCACGATTATTTTTATGATCGGGTAATGTTCCCTATTTTTGACCGTAAAAAACGGGTAATTGGTTTTAGCGGAAGAATGTTGGAAAAAGGGGAACCCAAATACTTAAACTCTCCCGAAACGGAATTATTTCATAAAGGGGAACAACTTTTTGCTCTGCCTTTTGCCATAGAAACGATTCGTAAAAAGAACGAAGCCATTGTCGTGGAAGGCAACATGGATGTTATTTCGTTGCATCAAAACGGTTGGACACAGGCGGTGGCACCTTTGGGGACGGCTTTTACAGAAAATCAATTACAACTGTTGTGGCATTTATGCGATGAACCGATTATGTGTTTTGATGGGGATACTGCGGGACAGCACGCCATGATTCGGGCGATGAATCGGGCGCTGCCTTTGTTGGTGCCCGGGAAAAGTTTAAGGTTTGCGGTTTTACCAACGGGGCAAGACCCTGATGATATGATGCGCCATAATCCGACATTGTTTAAATCTATTATCCAAGAGGCGACCTCTTTTATTGATATCTTTTGGAATAATATTTTGGCGACCCACTTGTTAAAAACGCCTGAACAATTGGCAAAAGCAGAACAAGACGCGATTGAGTTGGTGCATAAAATTAAAAATGAAGCGGTAAAGACCTTATATACCAGGGAAATTAAATACAGATTTAAACAATTGACTTATCAATTAAAAAATCCCCGTTTTAAACCGCGTAAAAAAGTCAAGATAACTCTGCCGGATATGGATAAAATACTTTTAAGTTATTTATATGCCTATCCCAAGGCTATATCGGGTTTTGTTGATGAATTAAATCAATTTAATTTCTTTTCTGATTTGCATGAACAGGCTTTGTATAATGCTTGGGTGGATGCGGTCATAGAGGGTGGGGAACCTTTAATTCCCGAAACAGAAACACTGTTGTTGCAACAGATAGAAAAGGTCCAAAAATCTAAAACGGCTGATGAAGTTTTACAGGAAATTACCCACGTTATCAATCATATTAAATTATCAGAATTAAAAGAAAATTTTGCCAAAAAACAAGCCGAATATTTAAAAACAGAAAATCCTGCCATTAAAGAGGAAATAGAAATTTTAAGACAGGAAATTGAAAATTTTATAGACAACGAAGATGAATAAAAAAAAGAGCCCTTGTTGAAGGGCTCTTTTTCAAACTCACCTAGTTATTTCAATAAGTTTGAAAACGAGGTTTCCAGTAATTGAAAAGCCTTAGAACTTCCTTTTTTAGAGGAAAGGTAGTTCAAGGTTTCATTCAAAGCCTTTTGACCTGTTTTCTTCACTTCTTCCAAAGGTTGAACGGTCAATTTGTTCACAATCATCATGACTGCTTCCGGGATAGAAGTCTTTTTCTTTTCGCCGATATTTTGTTCTTTTATATCAGGCAATTGTAAGGTGCTTTTCTTTCCCATAAAGCCCAGTTGAATAGAAGAATCTAAAATCTGTAAATCCCGAATCACAACTGTTTTGGGTTGAGAAGAGGCTTTTGGAGCCGTTGTTTTGGTTGTGGATTTAACCGATTGAGTCGGTGTTTTATTCACATAATCTTGAATATTTTGATTCAAAACGATTAAGTTCACTTGACCCACTTTGTTTAATTCGGCCAAAATTTGAGTTCCTTTAATCAAAACTTTATCCACAATGACCTTGTCTGTTAAAACGGACTTAGGTTGGAATTGGACGGAAACTTCGTCTAATTTGAATAAATCGCCCGCTTGGAAGCCTTCCGGATTTCCGATCTTCAGACCCTTTAAAGCCAGTTTGCCACTGAGTAAAGACACATCCACGCTGGACAATGAAGTCGGGGTTTGTGTGATTTGTGGGGCAAATTTATTGACCACAGGAACCAACCAGTAATTGGCCGTAAAATAAGCAACCAATACAACAAATACGATGAACGCTAAAATCCATAAAATAGATTTTGATATAAATTTAATTAGTTTTTTAAACATATTTTTCTCCTTTTGTTAGTATCGTCATCTTTAATTGATTTTTTTTCTTTTGTCAAGAGTTAAAATAGATTTTTTTGTATCTAATACAACTTCCCCACCGATAGGTAGAATTATTGTTGGTTTGGCGTGGGAGTAAGTTGACAAAATCCCGACAGGATAGGGGGCCGAAGCAAAATAGGACAGGCAAATTTTATGGATTTCCTTCTTGTCTGACGGATTTACTCTAGCACTCATATCGCCCAAAATAACACCCCTAACCTTCGTAAAAACACCCGCTAATTTTAATTGGTTGAGCATACGGTCAATTTTATAAGGGGCCTCATTGACTTCTTCTAAAACCAAAATCTTGTCTTTCATATTTGGAAAGTAGGGGGTGCTTAATAAAGAAAGAAACACACTTAAATTACCCCCGACCAAAGTGCCTTGTACTTTTCCTTTTGTAAGTGGAGTAATTTTAAAGGTCTGTTTTTTGTTTTCTAATGTTTTTTTAAGGTTTTCTTTTAAACCGAGCGAAATCTTTTTTAATCCATAGCAGGCCAAAAATCCCGAATAACTGACTAAGCCCGCTTTGGTAAAAAGAGCATTTTGCAAAGCGGTTGTATCTGAAAAACCCAATAACATTTTGGGGTGTTGTTTTATCAGATGATAGTTGATTTTATCCAATAATCTGGCAGAACCATATCCCCCGCGTATGGGTAAAATAATTTGGGTCTTGTCGTTCGTAAAAGCGTTTTCCAGGGCTGATAAACGGTCTGTATCAGGGGCCGATAAAAAAGAAAACGACTTTTTTAAAAGGCAAGAAGAACACACAAGATTCAAATTTAAAGACGTAAGTTCTTTTTTTAGAATCTTCAGTTGAGTTTCTTTTAAATCCGGTATCCCTGATGAGGGCGCAATCAGTTCAATATTTTTCATTTTTTCCCCTTTTAATAAAAAAATGTTGATTTTATTTTTATTTTTTTATACTCTTTTTATTAGACCTTGTCTAGCAAAAAATAACGTTAAGGGAGTTCAAATGAAAAATATATTCTTTTTTGTTGCTTGTTTGGGATTGGTTTCGTCGGGGTATGCTCAAGAATCTTTGTTTCCTCAACTCAATTTTCAAGAAGAGGAAGCGGAAGAAATAAACGCCCCCACCTTTGTGGCCACGGAAGAAAAAGTTATTGAAGAAATACAAACTGAAGCACCCGCGCCATTGGTTGAGGCAACCGTTGAAGTTCAACCTGCAGAAGTTGTTGCGGAATCCGATGAGGAAGAAGATGAAGAGGACGAGGAAAACGAAGAAGAAAAGGTCTTTATTGCTTTGACAAATGTCAAAACGACTGTGGCGGCGGTCAAATCCGTTTCCTATTGCAGTGGTGATTTTATGGTCTTTAACAGTTTTAAAAAACGTCCTGTTCAAGAATTGAGTGTCGCCCTAAAAATCGGGAATACAGAAAAGAAATTTGACTTTAAAAATGTAGCCCCCAAAGAAACCACGGGTAAGAATTTTATTATGGTCGGGGCCGATTGCGAATCAATTCTTAAGGTGCCCCCTGTTGATATTCAAGCCTGTAAAATCAAGGGAATTCCTGATAAAAAATGTAAGGAAAAAATAGAGTTTATTCCTATTCCGCAGGTCAATCTGAATCAAAATCGTGTGTAATTGATGAATAAATTATCTCTTTTTTTGTTGGGTGTCGGTTGTGTTGTATCTGTCGGTATGACACCTTGCGCTCAAGATTTTTCGGATACTGATTTATATCAGCAAGTATTTGATTTACAAAAAAACGGTGATTTTAAAAATGCCCTGAAATTATCTGAAAAAATTCAGAATCAAACATTGATGGGGTATGTGCTTTATCAACACTATTTTCTTTCTAATTATAAAACAAAAAAGTCCGAGATTGTCAATTGGTTGGAAAATTATTCTGACTATCCTATCGCGGGGGATATGTATGCTTTGGGTAACCAAAAAAAGATAAAATCTTTGCCGCGTCCAAAGGGGATTTTTGGTGGAAACACAAATGCTTGTGAACGCATTGTTCGGTTTGAACCGTCTGATTTGCTCAGAAGTTTGCGTTTTTCGCATATCAGTAAAAAATCAGAACGAAAAAACGCCCAAAAACAAATGCGTCAATTTAAAAGGTATTTGTTTCGTGGCAGTACCTTAAACGCAAAAAATTTACTCAATCAAAAAGAAATTCAAAAATTGTGGGGACAAACAATATCCAATTATGCCCGTATCAGTTTGGCTTTTTCATATTTTTTGGATAATCGCGATGATTTAGCGCGGGTTGAATTAAATAAGATTTTAAAAGAAAAGGCTCATCCTTTTGCCTATTGGTTGCAGGGGATGATTTTTTGGCGACAAGGAAAAGTAGAAGAGGGGAGCACCTTTTTTGAACAGGCCGCTCAAACGACCGAAGAACCTTCTTTAAAGACCAGTTCGGCTTTTTGGGCCGTCAGATCTTTGATGCGGGCCGGACATTTTGAAAAAGTAGGGGAATATTTGGAAATGGCAGCCCAATACCCCCGCTATTTTTATTCCTTTTTGGCAACACGTATGTTGGGTGGGACTTTGAATCATAACTGGCAAGACCCCACCACGATTGACGAAAATGATGATTTAGATTTGGATGCCGATGGTTTAGAAAGATTTTATATGTTGGATCAAATGGGGTATAAACAATGGGCTTCGGAAGAATTGACAAAATTATACCTTGATTCAGACGAATCCGGTCGTTCGGCTTTGTGGAAGATTGCAGACGAAAATTCCTATGGTGAGGTGTTGAAGGGGCTAACAGGACATTTAGAAGGGGACGACACCCGATTCCCGCTGCCGGATTGGACCCCCGAAACCGATTGGAAGTTGGAAAAATCCTTGGTTTATGCTTTTGTGCGGCAAGAATCGTGTTTTAATGTGCGCGCTCAAAGTAATGTAGGAGCTGTCGGTTTAATGCAACTGATGCCCGCCACCGCCAAAGCCTTGGCCAAATCCTTACGATGCGAATATAATCCGAAAAAATTAAAAAACCCTGAATATAATTTGGCGTTGGGTCAATACTATTTAAAAACATTATTAAATTCTCCTTTAATTCAGGGAAATTTAATAAAATTGGCGGTTGCCTATAATGCGGGCCCGGGGAACCTGCATAAATGGGAAAAGAAAATGAAATACCAAAATGATCCATTGTTGTTTTTAGAAACAATTCCTTCCCGAGAAACCCGATCTTTTGTGGAAAGAATTTTGATAAATTATTGGGTCTATTCTTCATTGATGGGAGAATCTTTGGAATCATTGGACCAACTGATCTCTGGCAAGTGGCCTTTCTATCAAATGTGTTCCAACTGATTGGGGCTTGACAGATATTTTAAAAAAAGATATATAAAGAGTGTTAAAAAAAGGAGAATAAAATGGAAATTATTAACGATACAAACTTTGAATCAAAGGTTTTACAGGCCCCTAAATTGGTGTTGGTGGATTTTTTTGCCACATGGTGCGGTCCTTGTCGCCAAATGCTTCCTATTGTGGAAGAAATTTCAAACGAATTAAACGCTTCGTTGGATGTCTATAAAGTGGATGTGGATGAGGCCCCAAATACGGCAGATAAATATGAAATTCAAAGTATCCCTCATTTGATTTTATTCAAAAACGGGCAGGTGGTTGCACAAAAAAACGGTGCGTGCACGAAAGCCGAATTGCTCGGTTGGATTAGTGAAAATTCAAAATAACTTGACAAAATACAGAATCGTGCTATAATTCTCTTATATCAGATAGGAGGATTACATATGATTATTACGCTTGTAAAAAATGCTGAATCTATTAAACATAAGCCGGAAGAGCCCGCCGAATTGACAACTTCTGGGGCTTCTGAAGTGGCTAAAAGCGGGGTGATGTTGCTGCATTTTTCTGGAAAACGTCCTTTGTTTAGTGCTAATAATCAAGGTGAATATCAACTAAATCTTCCTGAAGAAACACTTCCTGAACCTGATTTAATTTTAACAGGAAAAGAAAATTTTTCACGTCAATCGGGTCAAATGATTGCTGCTATTTTTGCAACGAATAATAATGTGGATGAAATAGAAGTATGTTCTAATTCTGTGGCCGTTTGTCATCCTCAGGCCTTTTTGTCCCAAAATACTCAGGTGCAACATTTGGTTATAGTAGGGTCAGAAACTTGTTTGAATAAATGGTCGCATTTTGCCTGTAAAAATTCTGTAAAACGCACCCCAAACAGTGTTTTATGTATTATAAAGGACGGATCTGTTTTTTATGATGCCCAAACCAATGAGAAACACTATATGATAGAAGGTGTGATGGATAAGATGCTGATTGACGGTTTAAATTCAGACAATCCAAATACAGTGGCTAAAATTTTGGAAACATTCCCTGAGGTAAATTCCGAAAAATTAAAAACATACGTCAAAAAAATCGGACAATTACCACCGGTTCAAAGTCTTTTATCAAGAATTCAAAGAGAAAATATCAGATAAGATTTGATAATTTTTTCTTTCCGGCGGTAGAAATTTCAACACCTTATAGTATACATAATATAAATTATGCGACACTTTTGATGAAGTATTTTTACCTACTTTCTTCATATTTGTCAATATGTTATCTTTGTTTTTATTATGGTTCAAATTTCATCATATTTTGTAAATAAAAATTTTATTTTTGTGCAGAATTTTCTTGACAATATTTTAAAAATACGCTAAATTTACCTTGTTTTGATGGCCGGTTGGCAGAATGGCTTATGCAGAGGACTGCAAATCCTTTTATACTGGTTCGATTCCGGTACCGGCCTCCAAAATTTAACAAAAAGGTATTGCATTTTGTTTATCTTTTTGTTATAATAGCCACTGTTTCCAGCGTAGCTCAGTGGTAGAGCAATCGGCTGTTAACCGATTGGTCGTAGGTTCGAGCCCTACCGCTGGAGCCAATTAAGAAAGAGGGAGTTTTATACCCCCTCTTCTTTTACTTTTTAAAGGGAAGAAAATGAAAAAGACATTAAATAAAATTGCAGACCTTAAAAAAAGAATTTTATCTTTACCCAAACGGTCACAAGAGGCTTGCCTGTGGCACATGGAAAACTTGGCTAATTTTCAATCGGCGGGCCCCAGATATGATGAAGAAGTTGATACTTTATGCGAAGTGGTTCAGACATCCTACCTTAAAAAAGCGCATTTGACGCAACAATCGGTGCAGGCATCTAATATTTGTTTTCAAATCAACGAAGAAGTGAAAGCGTTTACGGGGCTCAATTGTGCTCAAAAGAAAAGCATGATTCGCTTTTTCCGTAGGAATAATAAAAAATATAAAGATGTTTGGGCGAAAGACATTTCAATTTTGATTGATGGTTCCAGAAACTAACTTTTCCCCCTATTTTAGATATAAAAAAAGCCTTTGTTGCCAAAGGTTTAATCAGAAATTGGTGGGTGCGACAGGGATTGAACCTGTGACCCCTACCGTGTGAAGGTAATGCTCTCCCGCTGAGCTACGCACCCAAGTTCAATGAGAAGCATTATAATACAAAGGATTTCATAAGTCAAGCAAAAAATATGCCTAAAAATTCCTTATTCGTGAACACAGGCTTGGGAAAAGGCTTTTCCTTTGCAATTGAGGGTAATAAAAATTCGTTGGTTGTTGACCGAGATTAAAGGGATTTCGGCCTCTGAAGTGGCGACAAACGGCGCCGAAGTAAAGACCTTTTTCCCGTCCTGTTTATAATATCGGCAAGGCATACAAGATTGTGCTTCCCCGAACTGCCCTTGGCTGATTGTGGAAAACAGTGCTTGTTGATAGCCCTGCTCGTTGGAAATAGGTGCTTCCACAACCCACGCCAGCACACTTAAACCGTTCAGGTTGATAAAATCGGCATCAATGCATTTGCTTTGGCGTGGAGAATTTTTTTTGATAAAGCACATAATTGCTTTTACATCGGGTATATTTTTGTTATCCATAGGAATTGTCCTTTGTGTTTGCTCGGCTTTTGTCGGGCTTGTTAAAATTGTTGAAAAATCTGATTAAATAAGGGGATTAAAATAAGACGGGGGGCAACCCCAACAACAGGCACAACAAACCGCATAACAATCGGTTGTTATGTAAAGCGGTTTTTAAAAGATTTTGTACCAAATTCATAATAATGTTTCCTTATGTGAAAGAAAGGATACTCTAAAAAAGATCTTTTGTCAAATGTTTTTTTTGGGTTTTTGACTTTTACGAATAAATCAGATATAATAAAAGTATGAAAAAAGATAAACTGTTGCTGTTGTCGTGCTGTGCGCCCTGCTCGGTCGGGGTAATAGAGAGCTTAAAAAAACAAGGGGTGGATTTTACAGTGTTATTTTTTAACCCCAACATTCAACCCACGGTGGAATATCAAAAGCGTTTACAGGAAAATCGGCGCGTGTGCGATTTATACGGGGTTCCGTTTGTTGATTTGGAATATACGCCCGATAAGTGGCGGGAGTTTGTAAAAGGTCTGGAAGATGAGCCGGAAAAAGGCAAACGGTGTGATAAATGCTTTTATTTTCGTTTAAAAAGAACAGCCCGCTATGCCAAAGAAAATGGCTTTACGCGGATTTCATCGGTTTTGGGTATTTCGCGGTTTAAAGATTTTGATCAGGTCTGTCGCGCGGGATTAAAAGTGCAAGCCGAAGAAAACATCCCCTACGACACCGAAAATTGGCGTAAAAAAGGCCGTTTGGAACGCAGCGAACATCTCGCCAAAGAATTAAATTTATACCGCCAAAATTATTGTGGATGTAAGCCAAAATAAAAGGCACCCCTTGGGTGGTGAATCCAAGGGGCGTTTTCCTGTCCAAAATGTTAAAAAAACAACAGGAAAAGCGTTTTTTGTCATGACTCTCTTTTTATTGTCATCCTGAGGGAGTTTATACGACCGAAGGATCCATGGATTCTTCGGGGCATTGCCCCTTCAGAATGACGGTTGGGGTTATTGTCATGCCTTGAGCGTTAGCGAAATAAGGCATCTGATTGAGATTCCTTATCTCCTCACTATCGTTCGTCAAGGAATGACATTCTCTTTCTTTGTCATTCTCGGACTTGACCCGAGAATCCATTGGCACGTTGACACGAACCATTAAAATTCGTCTCAACTCTCCACGCTGACCCATAAATGGATTCTGAAACGAGTTCAGAATGACAAGAGAGCCGAAGCGAAGGAACCCTACCTACACAGAGCATAGAGGATGTCCTCGCGATAACTGGCGTTCACGTAACCATAGTTAAGGGCCACGCTGGACGCGCCGGAGGAAGAAGAGCTATCAGATGTCCATAGATAACTTTCATTACCAAAGGCGCTCGTTAAAGCATTATAATAAGAATTTGCTTCTGTCCATTTCGTACTATCCGTATAGTCGCATGGCGAACTGGTTCCCTTGACATAACAAGAACCAGGTTTTACGATGCCTAAATCCGCTAAACTGGCCAGATGCTTGCCTTGCGCTTGACACCAGTTGTTCGCACTCCACCAATTCATACGTTGTTGACTACGTACTAGATTCTTGAAAAACGCATTCGCATCACTTGGGATACTATAACCACCAACCTCTGATACATCTGTACAGCGGCCAACGGAAGGGCTATTGGAATTTCCACTCACCAAACAGAATTGACCTGTATGACAATCTGAATTCTTATTACATTTAATTTTATCATATTGACAATGATAGTTAGAGCCATCATAATATGCGCTGACACACATCATGGTCTTTGTATCACAGCAGTTACCTGGACAAGCGGTATCCCCCTCTTTGGAACAACTCAACGTGTTCGTGACCTCCTTACAGCCAGATGAACTATAATAGAAACCGGGTTGAGTACAAGCACTCACGCATTTCCCTGTGGCTGTATCGCAGGTTTCCGCCCGTGTATCACAACCGGACTCACATGTTTTATAACTGATTGGTGTTTCGGCAACATTCTTGGATAAATCGTTCGCAAACAAATAAGTGAAAGTGTTTGTTTCCCCACAGGTATCGTTGGAATTGAGCATTACATCCACAGGAACAGACCAATCTTTAGACATATCCCATAATTGTTTGCATACGCCTTTATCCATACCTGTAACGGTCAGGCCAAAACTCCCCGTCGCTACGCCGTCTTTTTTGGCAATTGTACATCCTTTTACGGTGGCGTTGCCAAATTCGGCCAAATTGAAGTCTTTCCCTAACAATAATTGTCCCGCGGCACTGACAGCCCGTTTATTGACTTCATTGATGATTTCGTTCGCCGCGTGTTTGTTCATCGCGTTCTTATACCCCGCGATTCCCCCGTTGGACAATAATCCGATAATGGCCAGTACCCCCAGCATTTCAACCATAGACCGACCCCCTTCTGTTGTCATTCTGAAGGCGTTAGCCGAAGAATCCATGGATCCTTCGCGTCCGCTCAGGATGACGGGGGTTGTGGTATATCCGTTTAACATATTTTTATTTTTTTTCATTTTTACTCCATTTTGCTAAAAAAACGCTGTGATGAGCAGCGGTTGGAGCTAGAAAACTATTAATAGAATAGCGCTGCATATTGGAGTATAAAAATACCGGTATTTTGCAACCATCCAACCCGTGCGGATTGGAATTTTTCGTCTCTTGACGCTATTAATGAAGGATTTCTAGGCCTCCACCTGCGGAATCACCGCAAGCAATTTCACCCTAGCAAAAAATAATTTAAAATTCAAGCACAAAAAAACACCCCCGAAGTGGGGGTGTTTCCCTTTTAACATAGAAGACGATTGAACTTACATCAAACCGTCTTTGGTGGCCATATGTTTCACCATACGGACCAAAGCGTTTGAATAACCCCATTCATTATCATACCAAGAAACAATCTTGAATAAACGTTTTTCGCCCTTCAAGTTGTTTTGTAAAGTGGCCTTGGAATCATAGATACTGGCATGAGAATCATTGATGAAGTCAGTAGAAACCAATTCTTCATCTGTATATCCCAAGGTGCCTTTCAGATATGTTTCTGTCGCTTTCTTTAACAAAGCATCAATTTCTTCAATACTGGTATCGCGGGAAGCGTTAAATGTTAAATCCACAACGGACACATCAGGTGTCGGCACGCGGAAAGACATACCGGTCAATTTACCCTTCACAGATGGCAACACTTCGCCCACGGCTTTGGCAGCCCCCGTTGTTGACGGAATAATATTGCAAGCCGCTGCACGACCACCGCGCCAATCTTTCTTGGACGGGCCATCAACGGTCTTTTGTGTCGCTGTATATGAGTGAATCGTGGTCATTAAACCATTTTCAACACCAATACCTTCTTTCAATAAAACATGGACCACAGGGGCCAAGCAGTTTGTTGTACAAGAAGCATTGGACACGATTGTATGTTTGGCAGGATCAAATTCGTTTTCGTTCACGCCGAACACCATTGTTTTAACATCACCCTTACCCGGGGCAGAAATTACCACACGTTTGGCACCGGCATCCAAGTGGCCTTGTGCTTTTTCGGATTGTGTGAATAAACCTGTGGATTCAATCACATAGTCAATTTTTAAATCTTTCCAAGGCATGGCGGCCAAATCTTTTTGGGCCATCAAGCACTTGATTTCGTTGCCGTTCACAACCAAAATATCATCAGCTTCCAAAGAAGCATCAGATTTCTTTGTCGTGATATCAGCCTTCATCTTACCATGGACTGAGTCATATTTTAATTGATAAGCAAAGTATTTAGCATCTGTGGCCATATCCACAACCGCCACAACATCAATCCCTTTGCCGAGTAATCCTTGTTCAGTAATCGCTTGGAATACCAAACGACCAATGCGGCCGAAACCGTTAATTGCAACACGTACTGTCATTTTTTTTCCTTTCTTAATGTTTAAATACGATTTTGAAATCGTGGGTACTATATAAGCATATTTTTTCCCATTTTGCAAGCGCTTTTACTTGACAGAGAAATTTTTTTTCGCTAGCCTTTTAAAAAAAGGAGAAGAACATGATTGATTCTTTACGACAATATTTACAAAACTTTTTTGGCGATACAGGTTTGTCTTGGGCTAGTTTTTTGGGACAAATGACGATTGTAATCGGCTGCGTGCTGTTCTTTTATACTAAAATTATTAAAGATTCGCCCGCCGAAAAAACAGTTAAAGGCATTGTTATTTTCCTCTTCTCTTTGTGGATTGTGGCGGAATGTTGCTCATTGATTCACTTGCGGATTTTAAGCGCGATGATCAGGAATTTAATTCTTTTATTGATTCTGTCCGGCGTTGTGTTGTTCCAACCCGAATTGCGCCGTTTGATGACCCGCTTGGGAAATAATGTGTCTTTAACCCAACCCCAAAAAAAGAAAATCAAAGCAAATTTAATTGATATTCTGATTCCCGCAATTGCCTATTGGCGTAAGACAAAAACGGGGGCCCTCTTGGTCTTTGAAAATCAAGAACCTGTGGCCAGTGTGACGCACGCGGGATTTCGCTTGGACGCCCTGCTCTCTTCGGAACTTTTAATCAATTTATTTTTCATCAATACCCCTTTGCATGACGGAGCTGTGTTGATTAAAAACGGACGCATTATTTCGGCCGGATTGATTCTGCCTTTGTCAAAGGATCTTTCTCTTACTTGGCATTACGGGACGCGTCATCGGGCGGCAATCGGACTTACCGAAAACGTGGATGCTTTATGCCTGGTCGTGTCGGAAGAAACAGGTGCCGTGTCTTTGATTAAAAACGGAAAAATTAAAACCTACACAGATATGGCAGAATTGGAAAAAGAGTTGAATACTTTTTTACTTCCTTTAATTAAAAAAGAAGTGGCAAAATCTTTATGGCAACGATTGAAGGAAATCGGTAAAAAATAATCTTGACAGTTTCTTGGGTATTCGCTAATATAACCCTAAAAAAGAGGGGAAAATGGAATTACACGAATATTATGTTAAAAGCATTTTGAAAGAAGCAGGACTCCCTGTATTAAAGGGAAAGGTTGCTTATACCAACGAAGAGGCCTGTGCAATTGCTTTGGACATCAAGGGGGATTCTTTTTGGGTAAAGCCCCAACTGATGACCTCTTTCCAACCCTACCGACATGAAGAGTTGACCGAAAAATATTTAGCTCATTCCCCGCAGGAAGTGGAACAAAAAGCCAAAGAAATTTTGGGCTTCCCCTTTGAAAACGGAAATGAAAAATTTTCAACAACTATCCAAAGACTTTATATAGAACAGGCCTTGGAATTACCCCTGTTTTGTTCTATTGCTTTACGCGTGGATTTTGAAAAATCAGGTCTGTCTTTGTCTATACAAAATAATAAAAATGAAATCTTTTCATTCTTTTTTCAAGATTTGACTTTGGATACTCAGGTCAAAAAAGACATCAATAAAATTTTAAATTTAAAAAATACTTTATTGAATAAAAATTTTTGGAATTTAATGGATAAAACATATCGTCTGTTTAAAAAATATGAAATGATGGCGATTGAATTAAATCCTGTAATTCGTCAGGGCAATAATTTAATTATTGAAAATGCCCGTTTGATTTTTGATCCGGATGTTTTATTCCGCTATCCCGAATTAGTGCGTTGTCGTGAAATTAAATTAGGTCATGAACGCGAGGCTTTAGCGAAAAAAAATGCGTTTCGTTATACCAAATTCAATGGCAATATTGCCTGTTTAGTCAATGGGATTGGTCTGGGATGGGCTAGCGTGGATTTACTACAAACCCACGGGGAAAAAGCGGCCTGTTTGTTAGATGTCGGAACGGAACCCAATGTCAAATCCATTATAACTGCCATGCGTTTGGCTTTGGCCGAACCAAATGTAGATGCGATTTTTGTGAATATCTTTGGTGGAACCACCAGTTGTAAAGTTATTGCGCAAGGGCTTTTGGATGCCGCGGTGGAAATCCCTGTGGGGGTTCCCGTGATTGTGAGACTGGCGGGATTAAACGCTGACGAAGGCCGAAAACTTTTAACTTTATCCAAGGTGCCCTTTAAAATTGTGTCGCAGATGTCTAAGGCCGTCAATGAACTAAAACATGAATTAAAGGAGAAATCGTAATGTTTATTCTTCCCGATTCAAAAACACCTGTTTTAATTCAAGGAATCACCAGTGAATCAGGTTTATTACACCTGAAAAAATCATTAGATTACGGGACAAATATTGTCGCGGGGATTAGTAATCAGACACGTCATAAAAATATTTTAGGGGTTCCCGTATTTGCACATATTTCGCAAGCGATAAAAAAATATCATCCTCAAATCAGTGTTATTTTTTCCACACCGACACACGCTTTGGATGATGTGGTATCTGCCGCAAAAGCAAAAATTCCATTGATTATTTGTACAACCGAACACGTGCCCATGCATGATGCCTTAAAAATGAAATGGCAGGCCCAAAAATATGGTGTCATTTTGTTGGGACCTTCCAGCAGCGGTATTGTTTCTGTGGATGAGGTTTTAACGGGCGCCCTGCCCACTCATCTGTTTCAATCGGGTGATACAGCAATCGTTGGTCGTTCGGGATCGTTGGTTTTTGAAGCCATTCAACAATTAAAAGAAAAAAAAATTGGGATTTCTAAATGTATTACTTTGGGCACAGATCACTTGATTGCCACTGATTTTATTCCTGTGGTTCAAGCCCTGTTAAAAGATAAAAAAACGAATCGTATTTTGATTATCGGACAAGTGCATGGACAATTGGAATATAATTTGGCTTCTTACCTGAAAAAAATAAGGACGAAAAAGAAAATTTATTC
This sequence comes from Alphaproteobacteria bacterium, assembly GCA_045598925.1. Lineage (GTDB taxonomy): Bacteria > Pseudomonadota > Alphaproteobacteria > CAAHEQ01 > UBA3637 > UBA3637. The sequence goes on along the minus strand of JAZRVC010000001.1, from coordinate 4,447 downwards.
TTATATTCCCGGAAAAACGCTGGTTCGGTCTGATAAATTTCCGTTGTTGGGGATGAAATCTGTATTATTTTCGGATGTTATCAGCAAAAAAAATGCCGAATTAAAAAAAGCCGGTGTTGTTTGTATTGATTCGGTGGATAAAATCGGTTGCACAATAAAGAGAGGCACTAAATGAATTTTTCAGAGGCAATTACCGTTAAAATTTCCCATGATTTAGCCGGAGGAATCGGGGCACTTTCCAGCACCGCCGAACTGATGGAAATAGACCCTTCTTTTGTTTCAGAAGCCCCCAAAATGCTGAAAAAAAACACTCAAATGTTGATGGCACGATTAAAATTTTATCGGGCTTTGTTTGGGGCTGAAACAAAATCTATTGATTCCGGGCTTGTCTATGACTTTTTAAATACTTTTGGAACAGAAATAACCTTTTCCGGTAAAATAGCCACTCGTTTAGAGTTGTCTTTAGTCGCTCTGGGTATCCAAATTGTGGCGGGCGGTGGGGATATTTTATATTCAAATAATACTTTAATTTTAAAGTCTAATAACTTGATAATAAAAGAAAACATTAAAGATATTTTAAATGGAAAGACAATCAAATCCTTTGAGGTTGAAACACTGGAAGCACAATGGCTTATCGGGCAATTGAAAGAGAAAAAAATGTCTGTAAAACTTACCCATAATCCTGAATTTGTTAAAATTGAGCTTTTAAAGGCTTAAAATTCTGTGGTTTTCCACCAATTTTTTCTTGATTTTTAAAGGTCTTTTTGGCATAATAAAGGACATTGTTATTTATGAAAGGAACAAACAATGTCTGATAAACAAAAATTCTATCCCGAACTGAACGCAAAAATGAACTTTTCCGAAATGGAAGAAAATATTTTAAAGATTTGGGATGATGAACGAATTTTTGAAGTGGTAAAAGATGCCCGTAAAAACGGAGATGAATTCGTTTTTTATGATGGCCCTCCGTTTGCTAACGGTCAACCTCACTATGGACATATTTTTGTTTCCTACATCAAAGACACGGTGGCTCGTTTTCAAACAATGTTGGGTAAAAAAGTGGAACGCCCCTATGGTTGGGATTGCCATGGACTTCCTGCCGAAATGAATGCCGAAAAAGCATTGGGCGTTTCGGGACATAAAGCCATTGAAGAATATGGCGTTGCGAATTTTAACAACTATTGTCGTCAAGACGTTTTAAAATATTCCGGCGTCTTTAAGAACTTGTTTCACCGAATCGGTCGTTGGATTGATGATTCACAAGAATACCGCACCATGGATTTACCTTTTATGGAAGCGGTGATTCATAATTTTAAAGCCCTTTATGATAAAGGTCTGGTCTATCAAGATTTCCGTGTGCAACCTTATTCATGGGCGGCGCAAACAACGGTATCTAACTTTGAAGTGGCGCAAGCCTATCGTGATAAAACCGATACAGCCATCACCATTATGTTCACCTTGGAAAACGGGATGAAGATGTTGGTATGGACCACTACCCCTTGGACATTGTCCAGCAACTTGATGTTGGCTGTGGGGGCGGATATTGATTATGCGATTATGGAAGAAGACGGGCAAAAGTATGTTTTGGCTGAAGCCCTGAAAAAACGCTATGAAAAGCAACTGACCAACGCGACCCAAGTTGGCACCATGAAAGGTCAAGAGTTTGTGGGGATGAGTTATACCCCGATGTATCCTTTCTTCGCGAATTTGAAAGATAAGGGCTGTTTCCGTGTGTTGGCGGGGGATTTTGTGTCTGTGGAAGACGGTACAGGTATCGTGCATATTGCCCCTGGCTTTGGTGCGGACGACTTTAATGTGTGCCGCGCGCACAATCCTGACTTTCCGATTGTGTGTCCCGTGGATGAAGCGGGTTGTTTTACCGCCGAAGTGCCTATGTATCAAGGCAAACAAGTCTTTGACGTCAATGAAGATGTAATTGAATGGCTCAAAGAAAATCGCCTGTTGGTGAAAAAAGAACAAATTACCCACACTTATCCTTATTGTTGGCGCACAGATACGCCGCTGATTTACAAAGCTATGAGTGGTTGGTTTGTGGATGTGCCCAAGTTCCGTGATGAGTTGGTTAAACTCAACCAAGGGATTGAATGGACACCCGAACATATTAAAGATGGTCGCTTTGGTAAGTGGTTAGAAGGCGCCCGTGAATGGTCTATTTCACGCAGTCGTTTTTGGGGAGCGCCCTTGCCTGTTTGGCAATCAGATAACCCCGCCTACCCCCGCACAGACGTTTTTGGGTCTTTGGCGGAAATTAAAGCGGCTTCAGGTGTGGATGTCAAAGATTTACATCGCCCGATGATTGACGAAGTGGTCTATCCGAACCCGGATGACCCAAGTGGCAAGACCATGATGCGCCGTGTGCCGGATGTGTTTGATTGTTGGTTTGAATCAGGTTCTATGCCCGAAGGCCAAATTCACTATCCGTTTGAAAAAAAAGAATGGTTTGACAATCACTTCCCCGCTGATTTCATTGTGGAAGGCGTAGACCAAACACGCGGTTGGTTCTATTCTTTGCATGTGTTAGGGACGGCTTTACACCATAAACCCGCCTTTAAGCATTGTATGGTGACGGGTTTGGTCATGGCCGAAGGCGGTGTTAAGATGTCCAAAAAGTTGGGCAACTACCCCGATCCTTATGTGATTTTGAATCAATCAGGTTCAGATGCTATGCGCTGGTTTTTGGTTTCTTCGGGGATTGTCCATGGTGGCAACGTCTGTATGGACTATCAAGGTAAAGAAGTGGCCAAGACCATGCGCCAAGCCCTTATGCCTTTGTGGAATGCGTATTACTTCTTCTGTTTGTATGCGAATGCGGAAGGGGTACAAGCCAAGATGACAAACACTTCTTCGGACGTGTTGGATCGTTATATTTTGGCAAAAGTAAAAGATTTATCCAATGAAATCAAAGCCGAAATGCTGGCCTATGATACGCCGGCGGCTTGCGAAAAAATCGGTGTTTTCTTGGATATCTTGAACAACTGGTATATTCGTCGGTCGCGTGAAAGATTCTGGGATGGCACAGATCAAGCGGCCTTTGATACGCTTTACACGGTCTTGGTGGATACAGCCAAGATTGTGGCGCCACTTTTACCCTTTATGGCGGATTATATTTATAAGGGGCTCACGGGTGAAAAGTCCGTGCATTTGGCTTTGTGGCCGGATGTCAGCGCTATTCAAGACGAAACAGAATTAAAAGCCCAAATGGACTTTGTCCGTTCTATTTCATCCACAGCCAAATCAATCCGTGAAGAACACCACTTGCGCAACCGCTTGCCGTTGGCCTCAATGACGATTGCGGGCGAAAAAGCCAACACTTTGGCGGACTTTATGGAAATGATGAAAGATGAAGTCAATGTGAAAGAAATTGTCCTAAATACAGATGTGGAATCTGTGGCCACAAAGTTCTTGTATTTAAAGACCCCGCTGATTGGTAAACGCTTGGGCCCAGCCATGGGTGCGATTATGGCCGCTAATAAGCAAGGAAAATGGGCTTTAAATGCTGATGGCACTTTGGCCATCGGTGGACAAACCTTAAATGCTGATGAATTTGAATTGCGTTTGACGATGAAAGAAGGTCTATCCGGACAACCTTTATCCGATAATACAGCGGTTGTTCAGTTGGATACGACGATTCGTCCGGAATTGGAACGTGAAGGGATTGCCCGCGACTTTGTGCGTATGATTCAACAAATGCGCAAAGACAAAGACTTTGATGTATCGGATAGAATTAGTTTGGTTTATCAAACCACATCCGAACAAATCAAACAAGCCTTAAGTGAGCATAAAACCTATATGATGGATCAGGTTTTGGCGATTCGTTTTGATGAATCGGATAAGCCTTTTGAAAAGTCGGAAGAACTGGGCGACAGCGCTATTACTTTTGATATTCAAAAAGCATAACTGTTTTCGTCATTCTGAGCTTTTCCCCTTTGTGTCATCCTGAGCGAACGCGAAGGATCTATGGGTTCTTCGGCTGTCGTCTTCAGAATGACGGGGAAGTGTAAAAGCCACCCCTTGGGTGGTGAATCCAAGGGGTGTTTTCCTGTCCAAAATGTTAAAAAACAACAGGAAAAAGCGAGAAAACCTACCCACTACAAACAGGACGGTAGCTGCCGCCGCCGTCGCCGTTGCGAGGGCTGACGTACACACTACCATCACTGTACACGTAGTATACGTAGCAAGAATATGTAGTTGAACTTGTACTGGCGTCTTCCAACCAAACGCCGCCACCTTTCGTAGAACTTTCATTCACAGCATAAGCAAGCGCTTTTAAACCAACCGAACCCGATGTACCCGCACTTGATTCAGACATCAATGTATAACCTTGTGCTAAACACCAGTTATGCGCACTCCACCAGTTCATGGTCTTATTAAGGTATGTTTTACCCACAAACGCAGGAACTAATGCACGGGCATCTGTGGTGGCATC